>JAOZOT010000345.1 GCA_029933115.1 Anaerolineae bacterium
ATGACGCCCCTCATCGAGCGCAACACCACCATCCCGGTGCGCAAGAGCGAGATCTTCTCCACGGCCGAGGACGGCCAGACGGCAGTGACCATTCGTGTGCTCCAGGGTGAGCGCCCTATGGCCGCCGACAACATGCTGCTGGGTCAATTCAATCTGGAAGGCATCCCGCCTGCGCCACGAGGTATCCCTCAAATTGAAGTCACCTTCGACATTGACGCCAACGGCATCCTGAACGTCTCGGCTCAGGACAAGGCTACGGGCAAGGAGCAAAAGATCACCATCACCGCCTCTACCAACCTGTCCAAAGAGGAAGTGGAGCGTATGGTGGAGGAAGCCCGGCGTCACGCTGCAGAAGACCAGCGGCGCAAGGAACTGGTAGAGGCCCGCAACCAAGCCGATAGCCTGGCCTACCAGATGGAAAAGACCCTGCGCGAGATGGGTGACAAAGTATCGGCGGCAGACCGCCAGGCCATCGAGGCCAAGATCGCCGAGGTCCGGCGGGTCAAAGACAGCGACGACGTGAACCGCATCCGGCAGGCCATGGAGGAACTGAAGCAGGCCAGTTACGCTATGTCGCAGCAGATGTATGGTCAGCCTCAGTACCAGTACGGCCAGCCTGGCGGCAACGGCGGCGAGCCGCGCCAGGGCTCTGGCGAAGACGAGGACGTGGTCGAAGGCGAGTTCCACGCAGTATAGTAGGGTCAAGAGGCAACAAGAAGCCAGGACGATTTGTCCTGGCTTCTGCCTTTTGAGCCCCCCAATCTCTAACAAAACTCTAACATTCCTCTAATGTCCTTTTAATGTTACTCCTCTAAAATTAACAGCGCAAGTAACCTCAGCAGGGTGAGCTTGTACAGATAAATTGACCACAGCTTCCGCTTGCTCACCCTCCCGCAGGTTTGGACGTTCCTTGGGCCCAAAAATGCGCCTCGCTCGGATGTTGAATCCTGCCAAGCCGTCAATCGTAACCTGCGGGAGGGTAGGCTCAGCAGTTACATTTATTATAATCTCAAAAGGAGGGGATAACTATGATGCGACGAATCTGGACAATTGGCCTGCTCATGGCACTGGTCTTGCTTACAGCCGTAAGCACCCCGGTTCTGGCCCAGGAGGGTCAATCACAGGATGACCCTCAGAGCCTGACCATCTTTGCTCGCTATCCAGCTCAAGAGACCGCTATTGGTGAGGACGTCACCTTTGACCTCACGCTGCGGACCGGCTCTCCGCAGGTTGTGCGTCTCGAAACACAAAATCTGCCCGACGACTGGACAGCTATCTTTAAAGGAGGTGGACGGGTTATCCACGCCGCTTATGTTGAACCTGACGATGACACGTCGGTGAAGCTCAGGGTCGAACCACCGGCCGATGTCTCGCCCGGCGACTATCGCTTTTCGGTCATTGCCCAGGGCGAAAATAAGAAGGCCGAACTGTCCCTTGAGTTGACGGTCAAAGAAAAACTTCCCCCCAGTCTGGAGTTCAACGTAGATTTGCCCACGCTCAAAGGCACACCGACTACCACCTTCCGCTACAATGTCACGCTGAAGAACAAGGGCGACGAGGATCTATCGGTCAATCTGATTGCCGAGGCACCGCCAGAGTTCCGGGTCAATTTCAAGCTGACCGGCAAGGAAGTAACCAACATCCCTATTCCGGCCAATGGGTCGAAGCGCCTGGACGTGGAAGTGAAAGCGCTCACCGAGGTGCCGGCCGGCACATATCAGATTGACGTGTCGGCTCAGGGCGATGAAGCTCGGGCCACAACCACGCTCACGGCTGAGGTGACCGGACAGCCCAAGTTGAGCGTCACCGCTCCAGACGGACGGCTCTCCGGCAGGGCATACGCCGGGAAAAAGACGCCTCTCAAACTCATTGTGCAGAACACCGGCAGCGCACCGGCCCACAACATCGAACTGAGCGCATCTCAACCCTCCGGCTGGACAGTCGAGTTCGAGCCGCAGCGGATCGCCGAGATACAGACTGACCAGGAGGTCGAGGTGACAGCCAACATTCAGCCTGCTGAGCAGGCCGTGGCCGGTGATTACATCGTCACCATCCGTGCCCGTCCAGAAGGTGGCACCTCTGAATCGGCAGAATTTCGCATCACAGTCCTCACCTCTACTCTCTGGGGTATCGTCGGCGTCGCTCTCATAGCTGTGGCGGTGGCCGTTGTAGGCCTGGCCGTCATGCGCTTTGGCCGCCGCTAACGCCAGGGGAGGTGGATATGAGCGAGGTAATCCTTAAAAGTCGAGGACTGACCAAGCACTATGGCGACTTTGTAGCCGTAAACAATCTGAACCTGACCGTGCGGCGGGGCGAAGTCTTTGGACTTCTCGGCCCCAATGGCTCTGGCAAGACGACGACCATCCTGATGCTCCTGGGGCTGACCGAACCGACGGCGGGCAGTGTGCGAGTGCTGGACTTTGACCCGGCGCGTCAGCCCTTGAGCGTCAAAGCGCACGTGGGCTATCTGCCTGAACAACTCGGTTTTTATGATAGGCTGACTGCCCGCGAAAACCTGATTTACATCGCCAAGCTGAACGGCCTGCGCCGAGAAGAGGCCTACAAGCGCATTGACACAGCGTTGACGCAGATGGGACTGAGCGAAGTCGCCGACCGACGGGTGGCCACGTTCTCTCGGGGTATGCGTCAACGACTCGGTGTGGCTGATGTGCTGCTCAAGCAGCCCCAGCTCATCATCATGGACGAGCCCACACAGGGGCTTGACCCCGAAGCCGCCCGCGAGTTCCTGGAGATCATCCGCCGCTTCAAGGCAGACGGTATCACCGTTCTGCTCTCCTCGCACCTGCTTTATCAGGTGCAGGCTGTTTGTGATCGAGTGGGTCTCTTCTATCGGGGTCAGATGGTCTTGGAGGGCACGGTCGAGGAGTTGGCTCAGCGCGTGCTTGGCGGTGCTTATCGAATCCACCTGGAGGCCGATGGCGCGGTCCCGCTTGAGGACACACTCCGTCGTCTTGCCGGCGTGGTGAACGTCAAACGTTCCGGCCCCAATGCTTATGACCTGGAAGCGAAACGTGATCTGCGCGCTGAAGCTGCCCGAGCCGTAGTTGAAGCGGGCGGCAAACTGCTGTCACTGAACATCGAAACACCAAGTCTGGATGAAATCTACGCGCGCTACTTCGAGCAGGAGGTGGAGCATGTCGTCGCCGCTTAAACAATCCAGACGTGACCAGTTGCGTGAGGGCTCGCCGTGGACGGGCCTCTGGGCCGTAGTGGCCAAAGAGATGGCCGACCACCTGACCAGCGTGCGGATGCTGATTTTGGAACTCCTCATCGTGCTGACGGCGGCCGGCACGGTGTATGCGGCCATGCAGAACCTGCGCGACACCGTCAGTCAAGACCCGTTTCTTTTCCTGCGGCTTTTCACCACAGCCCGTGAACCGCTGCCGGCCTTTGTCGGCTTTCTGGGGTTTCTCGTCCCGTTGACCGCTATCGCCCTGGCCTTCGACGCCGTCAACGGCGAGTTCAGTCAGAGAACGATGTCGAGGGTGCTGGCCCAACCCATCTACCGGGATGCACTCCTTTTTGGCAAGTTCCTGGCCGGGCTGTTCACGCTGGCCCTGGTTCTCACGACCATCTGGCTGCTGATCATGGGCCTGGGCCTTTTGGGGCTGGGAGTGCCCCCCGGTGGCGAAGAAGTGGCTCGCAGCCTCTGGTTTCTGCTTATGACCATCTTTTACGGTGGTATCTGGCTGGCCCTGGCTATGGTCTTCTCCATTGTCTTCCGCCAACCAGCCACGGCCGCGTTGGCTTCCATTGCCGTCTGGCTTTTCTTCACCGCATTCTGGGGGATCATCGCCGACCTGCTGGCTCAGGTGCTGCGGCCAGTGCAAGTCGGTTTTCCCCAGGAGATACTGGCGCGGGCTCAACTGGAATTGGCATTGAGCCGCCTGTCACCCAACACCCTCTACGCGGAAGCCATGTTGGCCACACTCAATCCAACCGTGCGTTCCCTGGGGCTGGTGCTACCCATCCAGCTTCATGGGGCGGTGTTGGGCACACCGTTGCCGCTGCGCCAGAGTCTGTTGCTCGTCTGGCCGCACCTGACCGGGTTGATTGCCGCAACCATTTTGCTGTTCGCATTGGGCTATGTGCTCTTCCAGCGTCAGGAAATTCGCGCCTGAGCACACACCCCAAGAAGGGTGACAAGAGGCCAGGACCCTCTGTCCTGGCCTCTTTTTTGTCCCACAATCTCTAACAAAACTCTAACACTCCTCTAATGCCCTTCTAATATTGATTCTCTAAAATAATAGTGGTAAGTAATCTGGAGGAAGTCCGCATGTAAACGTGGGCAAGTGATCGAGTGGGACATGCTCCCACACAGAAGAGGGAAAAC
>JAOZOT010000859.1 GCA_029933115.1 Anaerolineae bacterium
AGCCCGCTTCAGCGGGCTATCGAGCTGCGTAGATGGCCGTTTAGGGCGCTTCCAGCGCCCTTCCCCTGCTCAGCCTGGCGATTTATCGCCAGGCGGGAGGCGGGAGGGTGGAGGTGGGGGGTTACCCCTAATCCTTCAACGCCTCGAGCAGAGCGGCCTGTACTTCGGCGATGCTTTGATTCCCGTTGACCTCGGTCAGCACTCCTCTTTCGGTGTAATATTCGATGAGGGGCATAGTCTGCTCAAAGTAGACCTCCAGCCGGCGACGGACTGTCTCTGGCGTATCATCCGAGCGCTGATAGAGTTCACCCCCGCAGGCGTCGCAGCGGCCGGCTTGCTTTGGTGGATTGGTGATAGTGTGGTAGACGGCCTGGCAATCGCGGCAGATCCAGCGTCCGCTCAGGCGGGCCACCAGTTCCTCGGTGGGAACCTTGATATAAAGTACTTTGTCTATAGCCCGGCCTTCCTCAGCCAGCGCTGCGTCCAAAGCCTTGGCTTGCTCCAGAGTGCGGGGGAAGCCGTCGAGGATGACGCCTTCCTGGCAATCGGGTAGGGCCAAGCGCTCACGAACCATAGCGATGGTCACCTCATCGGGCACCAGCAGCCCCTGGTCCATGTATTTCTTGGCCTCCAATCCCAGGGGCGTTTTCTTCTGGAGCGCCGAGCGGAAAAGGTCGCCGCTGGCGACGTGTGGGACGCCTAGAACCTCGGTCAGCATGGTGGCTTGTGTGCCTTTGCCTGCGCCAGGTGCGCCTAGCAGGATGATGTATTTTGACATGGCTATGGACTCCTTTGGGTTCTTTGCTAGAGCCAATTGTACCAGATTCCAGCGGCGATTGCAATCTTCTGCTGTTCGCTCATCAGGGCTAGGCCGAAGCCGATGCCTTTGGCCTAGTACTTCATCAAAGTGAATCTGATATATGGTCATTCTGAGCCGGAGCGCAGCGGAGGCGAAGAATCTCGTTCTCCGCCGTCGGAAAAGCGGGGGCAAAGCGGCAACGGGATTCTTCGCTCCCTTCGGTCGCTCAGAATGACATATATCAAAACCACTCTGAAAAGGTACTAGCCCTGGCCCGGCTCATTTGACCCCGGTTGCGAAGCTATTGCGATC
>JAOZOT010000346.1:0-1595 GCA_029933115.1 Anaerolineae bacterium
ATTTTGCGCGAAAGGCCCTTTTTCCACCCCCGCTACATTATGCTGGCTACCCCGCCCTACTATCTGCTGCTGGCCTATGCCATCGGGCAGATCTGGAAACGGGTGCCGGCGGTTGGGCTGCTGTCCCTCGTCTTTCTCCTCGCCGCTTTCGGCCCCGCCATCCGGGCCGACTATTTCGATCCGGCCAGTTTTGGCGACGACACGCGCGGTCTGGCTCGTTTCATCGAAAGCCAGGCCGGGGAGAACGACGTCGTCCTGATTGACGTGCCCTATCCTTTCGATTACTATTATCACGGTCGGGCGCCAGCCCACTACCTCTTCGTTGACATCCACACTGTGGCCCAACGCCTGACCGAGTTGTGCCAAGGGCGGGAGCGGGTCTTTTGGATCCGCTGGCACAAATCCGATACCGACCCCCGTGGTGCGGTCCTGTTCCTGTTGGACAAGTACGGCCGGCGCCTGGGCCAGGCGGACTTTCGTGGCTACAACGTACTCTGGTACCAATTGCCATCCCACGGAACTTTCTCCCTGACCTCGGAGGTCAGCCCCATTGACGTGGATTTTGCCGGCCAGATTTCGCTGGTGGGCTATGCCTATGGTGGGCGAGGAGCAGGGGCTACCAGCAGCGAAGCAGAGGTGGAGGCAAGGGTCGTGCCGGCCGGAAAGAAAATGTGGGCCGTCCTGCAATGGCAGTTGCAACAGAAGGTGGAACGAAACTACAAGGTCGCCCTGTTCCTGAAAGATAGTCGTGGTCATCTCATCGGACAGGACGACCGGCAACTGATCAACGACCGGCACCTGTACACTTCCAGTTGGTGGCTGGATGAGGTGGTGACCAATGTCTATGACCCACTGGTGCCCGACGGCACCCCGCCGGGCCAATACACCGTCGAAGTGGCCGTCTACGAGCCTGAAAGCCTGGCCAGGCTCGACGTCCTTGACGCCAACGGCGCTCCCCAGGGGACGACCGTCCAGTTGGGTAACATCAAGGTCAGCCGCCCCCTCTCACCGCCGCCTATTGCCTCCCTGGGCATCCAACACGAGCTCACAGCGGACTGGGGAGAGGTCAGGCTGCTGGGGTATGACTTGGCCGGTGAAACCGTCGCCCCTGGGGCCACCCTATCCCTGAACCTGTACTGGCAGGCCCTGGCCGATGTGCAGGGAGACTACTTCGTCCTCATCCGTGTGAGTGATCAGGCTGGCCAGGTGTGGGGTCAGGCGAGGGACCGGCCTGGGGCCGGCACCTATCCCACCACTCTTTGGCAAGAGGGCGAGGTCCTGCGAGATCGTTATGACCTGTCCCTCTCTGCGGAGACGCCGCCAGGCCAGTATCAGTTGACAGTGGGCCTGGTGGACGCGGCTACGGAAAGCCTGGTAGGGGAGATCGCTCTCCCCCCGCTGACCGTTGAGGGCCGAAGCAGGGTTTTCCAGGTTCCGTCCATCCAGCATCGGCTCTCGGCCAACCTGGGCGGTCAGGTGGAGCTATTAGGCTACGACCTCGATTCTAACCAGTTGCAAGCTGGTGAAACCGTGCACCTGACCCTCTACTGGCGGGCCTTGGATGAGATGGAAGTGTCCTACACTGTCTTCGTGCA
>JAOZOT010000346.1:1695-4348 GCA_029933115.1 Anaerolineae bacterium
GAGGACAGGATTTTATTGAACGAAGCAGTTGTGGTAAAATAGGTGTTGCGAAGGGGGAAAAGTCAGTGACTCAGGATTTCACGCACCACGCACCGCGCACCACGCACCACGCACCACGCAACACGCAACACGCAACACGCAACACACAAAAGTGGCTAGCCCCAGGGATAGTAGGGCTCATCATTGTCCTCTACATTGCCATCTTCTCCGCTTTATCGGTGGCCCGGCACGAGGCTTTCGAGACTTTGGCCTACGATCTGGGCAACTATGATCAGGCCGTCTGGAACACTATTCATGGCCGTCCCCTCCGTTTCACCAACGTGGAGGGCCTGACCATCAGGTTGGCCCAGCACGTGGAACCCATCCTCCTGCCGGTTTCGCTGTTCTACTTGATCTACGAGAGCCCCAAAACTCTGCTCGTCCTCCAGACGATTGTCATCGCCATCGGGGCCTGGCCGCTCTACCTTCTAGCGCGGGAAAAGCTGCGAAGCGAGTTTGGGGGGATCGTTTTCGCGGCGGCGTATCTGCTCTCTCCAGCTCTCGAAGCAGCCAACTTGTACGATTTTCACGCCGTGTCACTGGCCCCCACCTTCTTGCTCTGGGCCTTTTACTTCCTGGAGAAAGAAAAGGACCCGTGGTTCATCGTCTTCTCCGTACTGGCCATGAGCTGTAAAGAGGAGATGTCACTCCTGATAGTGATGATGGGCCTGTATGCTTTCTTTCTGCGCAAGAGGAAGAAGCTTGGGGCGGCCATGATCGTCGTGGCAGTGATCTGGTTCTACGTGGCAGTCTACATCATTATCCCCTGGGCCAACCCCCAGGGCAAATCCCAGTACCTGGCCTACTACGAAGATTGGGGCGACAATCCCCTCGAGATAGCCTTGACCATGATCAGGCAACGAGCCTGGTGGCTCATCTTCAACAAAGGTAACTTTGATTATCTCTTCAGATTGCTACTTCCCCTGGCCTTTTTGCCACTGTTTTATCTGCCTATCCTGCTTATCGCCCTCCCCTCGCTGGCCATCAACCTGCTGAGCGGCAACATGCTGATGCATCGCTTGGAGATGTTTCACTATGCGGGCCCCATCGTCCCTTTCGCCGTCCTGGCTGCCCTCTGGGGGGCAGGATTCCTGGTACAGCGCCTGGGGAAGCGGATGCCAGGGGGAGCTAAATCGTTGTCCTATCTCCTCTCCTGTCTGGTTTTGGTTTGCAGCCTGGGCTATCATCGCTACCGGGGGTTCTCGCCCCTGTCCGTGCGCTTCAGATGGCCGGTGGCTACTGAGCACCACCACCTGGCCCAGGAGTTGATTGACCGCATCCCGCCGACGGCCAGCGTCTCGGCCCAGCTCAATTTGAACCCCCACGTCAGCCATCGGGAGAAGCTGTACATCTTCCCCACCATCGAGGACGCTGAGTACATTTTTCTCGATATAGCCTCGATGGGTAACAAGGACGACGTCAATACCTGGGTCAAGGAACAGTTGCTGGAAAACGGGCCTTTCGGCGTTGTGGCCGCCCAGGACGGGTATCTTCTATTGCAGCGCGGCGCGGAGTCAGACACTCTACCTGATTCTTTCTACACCTTTGTCCGGGTTCAAAACCCCGACATCCAATATCCCTTGTTGGCCCACTTCGGCTCTGCCCTTGAATTTCTGGGCTTCGACGTCATCTACAACCGTGATCTGGAATCTTACTACAACCTTTACTGGCGGACGTCGCAGCCCCTGAACGTGGACTATTTCATCGCCCTCTACCTAGTTGACGAAGCGGGGCAGGTCGTGGGCAGCACTGTCGAACCGCAGGCGGCGACGATATGGTACCCCACCAGCCGTTGGCAGCCGGGCGAAGTGGTGAAGATCAGAGTAGATACCATGCCCTGGTGGACAGGTGACAGAGACGTGTACAGCATAGCCTTGGGCGTGTTGGAAGGGACCGATACCTGGGACGTGGGCCGTCGTCTGAGGCCCTGGGTCGTGGAATCCGACTGGCAAACCCCTATGCCCGCCGACGGCACGCTGCTCCAGTTGATGACCTTTCGCCACACCTGGGAGGGAACCGAGGCCATCCCTCAGGAGCGGACCTTCACCGCTCCAGAGATCGAGCACCCTATGGAAGCCACCCTGGGAGATCAGGTGCGGTTTCTCGGATACGACCTCTCCCCTCCACCCTACAAACGCGGTGAGACCCTGCACCTGACCCTGTACTGGCAGGCCATGACCAGGATGGAGGAGTCCTACACGGTCTTCGTCCACTTGCTGGACAAGAATGAGATGATTGGGGGACAATGGGACAGCGTGCCTGGCGGTGGTCTCCTCCCGACGACCAGTTGGCTTGAGGGGGAGGTCATAACCGATGAATATGAGGTGCCGATACGGGCCGGTGCCCCCCCCGGCCAGTACGTCATCGAGATTGGGATGTACGATGTGTACACGGGAGAGAGACTGGAAGTTCGCGATGAGAGCGGTAAGAAAGTGGAAGGAGACAGGATACTGCTAGGGCAAAAATTGCAGGTTGACCGATGGTGAGCAACGCTGTCAGAAGCCACAAAGCTATCGCTTTCTGCCTTTTCGTGTTTCTGTTCGCCTGCTACATGCTGGTCTACAGCGGCCAACTGCACACCATTGACGAAGTTGTACGATTTGCGGTTACAGAG
>JAOZOT010000347.1 GCA_029933115.1 Anaerolineae bacterium
CTCCCCTTCCGCGCCGTCCGTCCCTCTGCGCTGCCGCGTTTTCCGCTCCCCTACTCCAGGTCTCCCAACTCGTACAGAATGGCTGCGGCGGCTACCAGCCCGGCCGTCTCGGCCCGCAGGATGCGGGGGCCCAGGGTGATGGGGGTAACCCCGTATTGCCGGGCCAGAGCCACCTCGTCGGGTGTGAAGCCGCCCTCAGGGCCAACAAAGATGCTCACTGAGAGGGGAGGTTGCCCTGCTTCTTGGAGCACAGAGCGCAAGCTGGCGACTCCTTCCATGTCATGGGCCTCTTCCCAAGGGATCAGCGATAGCCCTTCCCGGCGGGCGTTCTCACAAGCCAGGCGGAAAAGCGTAGCCGGTCGCAGACGAGGAAGCCTGCCCCGTCGTGATTGCTCGGCCGCTTCCAGGATGATGCGCTGCCAGCGTTCGCGCTTCTTGTCCACATCGTCCAGGTTGGCGATGACGCAGCGGTCGCTGATGAGTGGCACAAACTCGACGATGCCCAACTCTGTGCCTTTCTGCAGAGCGAACTCGAAGCGGCGTCCTTTGAGCACACCCTGGTAGAGGGTAATCTGGGTGCGAGGCTCGCCGGAGGCCGGCCTCTTGTCTACCACCTGGCCTGAGACGTGCTCCTTGCCCACCCGGGCGATCTCCACCTCCCGCTCCCAGCCAGAGTCGTCCAAGACCACGATGTGGTCGCCGGGCCCCAGCCGCAAGACGTTCCGCATCTGATGCACCAGCGATCCGACGATGGTCACCTTGTCTTCTTCCAACCAATCGGGCGGTATGAAAAAGCGGTGCATATATTTAAGGGGCAAGGGATAGGATTATCCCTCATCCCCCATCCCCTGTTCCTCCTTCCTGCCTACTAATGCAACCCAATCCCTCTCTTGGAGGCACTCGACGATATTCACATCCTGAGCGTTGAGAGCTTCTGTGACCATCGTCTCCTGGGATTTGATGAGGCCGGCGGCCACGATCAGGCCGGCCTCTTTCAGGCGATGGACCAGACCCTCGTCCAACAGTTCGACGATGGTCTCAGCCAGGATGTTGACCAGAATGATGTCGAAAGCCTGGCCCTGGGGCTCTAATGTCGGCAACGAGCCTGATTGCACGCTGACGATGTGCTCGACCTTGTTGGCAGCGACGTTGGCCCTGGCGACTTTGACGGCAGTGGGATCCGTGTCCAGTGCCAGCACCGAATTCGCTCCCAGCTTGGCGGCGGCAATGGCCAGGATGCCGGAGCCCGTACCCACGTCCAGGGCCTTCATGCCCCGAATCAGGTATTTCTCCAAAGCGGTCAGGCAGAGGCGGGTGCTGGGGTGCAGACCGGTGCCAAAAGCCATGCCGGGGTCCAATTCGACGACGACATCCTTGGGGTCAGGAGTGTAGGTTTGCCAGGAGGGCTTGACGACTAGGTGCTGGCCAATGTGCAGGACCCGATAGTGTTTCTTCCAGGCGTGGGCCCAATCTTCTTCGGACAGGTGGCGAAAGCAGGGGACGGGGATAGGGTAAAGTTGGCTCAGATGCCAAAGGGCTTCTTCGATTTCTCGTTGCCCTGCAGCTTGGCCGTTCTCGAAAGGCAGATAGGCTTTGACCGTGAGAGTTCCACTCACGGCTTTACCCATCTCGCCGAAGGCTTCTTCAATGACAGCTCCGCCGTGTCCGTAGCGATTAAAGACCTCGCTCACCGCCTCGGCCGCCTCGCCGTCAACTTCTACGCTGACCTCAAGCCAATCCACAACCGGTCTCCTGGTAGAAATGAGTAAACGAGGCCCGCAAGCCTCGTTTTCGTTCTACGCTCCAAAAGCATCCTTCACTTTGTCAAAGATGCCTTTTTCCTTTTGAGGGATAACCTCTTTGCCCAGGGTTTTGGCCAGTTCCTGGAGCAGGCGTTTCTGGTGATCGTCCAGGTTGGTTGGGGTGACTACTCGTACTGTGACCAGTTGGTCACCTCGGCCGTTGCGGCGCAGGTAGGGTACCCCTTTGCCACGCAGACGGAAGGTCTTGCCCGTCTGGGTGCCAGGGGGAATGACCAACTCCTCCTTGCCATCCAGGGTGGGTACCTCCACCACATCTCCCAGGGCTGCCTGGGCAAAGTTGATGGGCAGTTCTAGGAAGATGTCGTTCTCTTGCCGGCGGAAGTATGGGTGTCGCTTCACGGTGAGGGTCACATAAAGGTTGCCAGGGGGGCCACCGTAGGCGCCTTCGTGGCCACCGCCGCTCATCTGCAATCTCATGCCGGTGTCAACGCCGGGATCTATGGTGACCAGCAGTTTTCTGAGCACCTCGACGCGCTTGTTGCCTTTGCACTGGCTGCAAGGGGTGCTGACAACTTCTCCTTCTCCCCCGCAACGGGGGCAGGTCATTATCTGGGTGAAGAAACCCGCCGAGCGGCGCACTTCGCCCATGCCGTTGCATTGTGGGCAGCGGACGGGTTGGGTGCCTGGCTCGGCTCCACTGCCAGAGCAGCGAGGGCAAGTCTCGTAGCGGGAGACTTCGATTTCTTTCTCACAGCCAAAGACGGCTTCCTCGAAATCAATGGTCAGCTTGGTGTGGATGTCCTCTCCTCGGCGCGGGGCCCGGCGGGCAGTTGGGCGGCGGACACCGAAGCCAAAGAAGCTCTCAAAGAGGTCATCAAAAGCGCCAAAGCCAAAATCGGAGAAATCGCTGAAGCCACCGCCTTGCAGACCAGCATGGCCAAAGCGGTCGTAGGTGGCCCGTTTCTGGGCATCGGAGAGCACTTCGTAGGCCTCGTTGATCTCTTTGAATTTGGCTTCGGCGTCGGGGCTCTTGTTGACGTCGGGATGATACCGGCGGGCCAGCCGACGGAAGGCTCTCTTTATTTCATCCTGGGTGGCCGAACGGCTCACCCCCAGCACTTCATAGTAGTCGCGTTTGGCGCTCATCACATCTCCGCTTCGATGAACCCAATTCTATGCCTCTTTGAATTCACCCTCGATGATGTCTTCGTCACCGCCTTCGCCAGGGGGTGGGCCGCCCTCCCCGCCGGGGGGCGGAGTGGTGGGGCCGGCCTGCCCGTACATAGCTGCGCCAATCTGCTGGAGGGCCATCCCCAACTCCTGGGTCTTGTTCCGCAGTTCGTCTATACTTCCGCTATCTAGGACGGCTCGCAGGGAGCTTATTTTGCTTTCCACATCGCTTTTGACGTCGGCCGGCACCTTGTCGCCTTGCTCGCGCAAGATCTTCTCGGCCTGGTAGATCATCGAGTCGGCCGTGTTGCGAGCCTCTACCCTCTCCTTACGCTTTCGGTCCTCGGCCGCGTATTGCTCAGCCTCTTTCACCATCCGCTCCACCTCTTCTTTGGACAGGCCGCTGGAGGCGGTAATGGTGATGTGCTGTTCTCGCCCGGTAGCCTTGTCCTGGGCCGAGACGTTCAAGATGCCGTCGGCGTCAATGTCAAAGGTCACCTCAATCTGGGGGACGCCCCTGGGCGCCGGAGGGATGCCGTCGAGGATGAAATTGCCCAGCAGTTTGTTGTCAGCAGCCATGGGCCGTTCGCCCTGGACCACTTTGATCTCTACGCTGGTTTGCATGTCGGCCGCCGTGGAAAAGATTTGCGACTTTTTGGTGGGGATGGTGGTGTTGCGCTCGATGAGGGGTGTGGCCACACCACCCAGAGTCTCGATGCTCAAGGTCAAGGGGGTGACGTCCAGAAGCAATACGTCTCTGACCTCACCACTCAGCACGCCGGCCTGGATGGCCGCCCCCACGGCCACCACCTCATCGGGATTGACCCCTTTGTGGGGCTCCTTGCCAAAGAATCCCCGCACTGCCTCTTGCACAGCCGGCATACGAGTCTGACCTCCCACCAGGATGACCTCGTCAATGTCAGATGGTTTCAGTTTGGCGTCTTTCAGGGCTAGCTTGCAAGGCTCAATAGAACGTTCGATGAGGTCGCTCACCAGTTGCTCCAGTTTGGCCCTGGTCAGAGTCATGTTCAGGTGCTTGGGTCCTGAGGCGTCGGCAGTGATGAAAGGCAGGTTGATCTCTGTTTGCATCACGCTGGAAAGCTCGATCTTGGCCTTCTCGGCCGCCTCTTTGAGGCGCTGCAGGGCCATTTTGTCCTGACGCAGGTCAATGCCTTGATCCTTCTGGAACTCGTCGGCGATCCAGTCAATGATGCGCTGATCGAAATCATCGCCTCCCAGGAAGGTGTCGCCGTTGGTGGATTTGACCTCAAAGACGCCTTCGCCTACGTCCAGGATGGAGATGTCAAAGGTGCCCCCGCCCAGGTCGTAGACGGCGATGGTCTGATCCACGTTCTTGTCCAGGCCGTAGGCCAGGGATGAAGCTGTAGGCTCGTTGATGATGCGCAGCAC
>JAOZOT010000348.1 GCA_029933115.1 Anaerolineae bacterium
CCGGTCGTTAGCGACTCAAGTCGCCACTACGAGCATTTTTCAGACACGCTGTTAAAAATGACTCTGGCCCGCTCCGGAGGCTGAAAATCGGATAACTGCTATTTCATTCCCTCCTGCTGAAGTCCATCTGCCCGGAAACTACTGCGCCATCATTCTACCACATAACTCAGGCCAGGACAACCTCTCACGTTGAAAGTAAAGCAAGGGAGCAAAGCCGCGCGGGCTCTGCTCCCTTTCGCTCAAGCAGGCTATTCTAATCCCAGTCTCTTCTTGCGTTCGGCCAGTTGAGCGTCAATGGTGGCGCGCTCCAACACCTCATCCATCTGGGCATCCAGGCGGGTGGCTTCCATCTCGCTCCGGGCGGCAGCTTTGTCCAATCGGGCACGAATGGATTCGGCCAGGCGCCCGATGTCGTCATCGCCAGTTCCTACCAGGTCGTCCAGGGAGTTGATGGCTTCGGCAGTCAGTTCTTTGGCCTTGGCCAGGTCTAGCAGGGCTTGCAGTTCCTCGCGCTCCTGCTTGATGGTCGTCAGCTTGGCCTCGAGTTTGAGCTTGGCATCCAGCAGCTTCTCGTATTCGGCTTTCTGTCGTTCGTGCTGCTCCTTGTAGCTGTCGGCCAGCCGCTGGGTGGAGTTCAGCTTGCTCTGGGCAGCGATGGCCAACTCTTCGCGGCCCTCTCGCAGGAGGACGTCAATGTTGCGGTCCAGTTCTTCGGCCTTGGCCTGGAACTCGTCGTATTTGCGCTTGAGGGTCTTGACCTGCCCACCGACGGTGGCCGCTGCATCTTCCAGCTTCTCCAGGTTATCTTCCACCTCTCGGATGTACTGGTCAATGACGGCCAGCGAGTTCTGCTTCAAAGCCTGATCCACCAGGTAATGCAAATTGGCTCTGATCAAAGTGGAAACTTTGTCCAATAGCGATGCCATTTTCTAACCTCCTTCTCAGCTTTATTCCCATCATACCATCCTGGTGAACTTTTTGCATGACATTCGACCGACAGCGGGCTGACATTCAACTGCTGACCAGTTTATACCCCCGGCCCCGCACGGTGAGTAAGTAGCGGGGGTTGGATGGCTCCGGTTCGATCTTTTGGCGCAGGCGGCTGACCAGCTTCTCAATGCGCGCGTCGTCCACCTCCTCGATGTACTCATCTCCCCACACAGCCTCTACTACCTGATATTTGTCACATATCTTGTTGATGTTGCCGTAGAGAAGGAGCAGCAGACGGTACTCCAGGTTGGTCAGCGTGGGAACTGTTTGACCGTCTACCCAAACCTCGCCACTGTCCACATCAACTCGCACTCCCTGAGGGCTTCTTTCCTTTATCAGGCGTTGGCGGTGGGCGAAAGCAGCGAACAACTGGCCAAAGGGACGCAACTGCCCGGACTCGTCTTTGATTAGAAAGGACTTCTCACACAGGCCGCGGCGAACCCCCGCCTCCAGCGGGGATTGGGGGTTGGAGAGAAAGGCGACGAGGGCGTTCTGTTCTTCGCTCGTCAGGTCGTTCCACAGCTTGGCGCACTCTGTGCGAACGTTGAGGTCGCTGCCGAGCCGTTCTTCGAGCAGCCTGTGGCGCTCGTCCAGGGAGTAGAGCTGGGCTTCCCCGCTGCTGAGAGTATCACCGAGGAGGCGACATACCACCTCCAGTAACCCTGGGTGGCCACCGGCCTGCGCGATGATAAAATCTATGTCCTCGGGACTGAAATCCAACCCTTCCTGGCGGGCAAATCCGTTGATGACCCTGATGGCGTCGTCCTTCTTAAGGGTGGACAAAAAGCGGACGTGGTGGGCGAAAAGCTCGCAAAACTCGGCGATTTCGGGCCCACTGCGACTTTCTTGCAGCCGCTGCTCGGTGGCTACTACGTAGCAAAGGGTATCTCTGTACTTATCTCGAAGAGCGCGCAGGTTCAAAAAGGCTCGCCCATCAATGTCCTGGAAAGCCTCGTCGAATTCGTCGAAGAGAAGGGCCACGCGCCGTCCCAGGCCCTCGCTGATGGAGATCAGGCCCTCGTTGAAGCTGAGAGGCACCATGAACGGATTGGTAGGGTTAACCACGCGGTGATAAAATTCGTTGACCTTGGCCAGCAGCCCCTGGTCTACTTCCAACTCTGCCAGTTCTGCCAGGATGTGGCGCAGGACAAGCTCGTAGAAGCCTTGCTCCGTCACCTCCAGCATGAGGTTGAAGTCAATGTAGACGAAGGCATAGTCGTCGGCCTGAGGGCCCAGGTATCTTTGCCTCACCTCCGGTCGGCAGACGGAGCGTAGTAAAACAGATTTGCCTATGTTGCTCACGCCGACGATGGAGCAACATTCAACGTCGGCGATACATTCCATAATGTAGGCGATGTCCTCGTCTCTGGTAAGGATTTCAGTCGCCTTGAGGGTCTGAAGTTGCATCTTGTCCCCTTACTCCCCAGGGTATCTTGTTCATTCACCGGAGTTGAGAAAACAATTGGGGTATTTGTCGCCGGCTCTGCTTCTGGGATTAAGGCCCCGTCGGAGCTGGATAGAGTGGAGGTGGTTGCTCGATGATGATGGTGGCGCTGAGTTCCGGCCCAAAGTACTCGCCGGCGGGGCTCTTGAGGCGAAAGACGGCAGTGTAGGTGCCAGGGGCAAAGGGAGCGAACATGGTCACGCCGATGTTGGTGGTTTTGCCTGGAGCGGTCCCCGGAAGGGCCTGGTGGTCAGGAGCGCGCATTTGGTCGCCGGAATAAAAGACCAGAAGGTAGCCTTCTTCCCAGGGGCAAGTGCCGGTGTTCTTCACCTTCCACACTTTGTCAATGCGGCTGCCGGGTTCGACTACCGTGCCATCGGCAATGGAGACGTGCTTCACCAACTCGGCGTCTGGGGTGCAGGTCGTGGTGGACTCTCTCAGCAGAAACCATCCGGCGACGACAGCCCCAATGCCCAACAGCAGAAAGACCATCAGGCCGGCGATGACGAGGCCTGACCAGCTCGTCTGCGGACGGGGGCGGGCGACGGGAGGAGCGGTGCTGGAGACGGAGGCATCTCGCTTGGCTATTTCGCGGCGTTTCTCTGGGCCGGGCAAATCCATCATTGTCTTGCCCAGGTCAGTGGTGCTAAAGGACAGCACCACATAGTTGCCCAGGCCGATGGCGTCGCCTTCGCGGAGGGCACAGGGTTCCTCGACGGGGACACCGTTGAGGAAGGTGCCGTTGGCGCTGCCCAGGTCGCGGAGGATGAACTTGCCTTTTTCCCAGGACAGCGAAGCGTGCCGACGGGAAATTTGCGGATCGTCTATAACCACATCGTTGTCATCCCGCCGGCCAAGAGCAATAACGTCCTTGGTGAAGGAGAATTTCTGACCTTGCTTGGGTCCCCTGCGTATGGTCAGAGTGATGGAAGGGGGTGGGAGTGTGGGGGGAATCTCTTTGGCTTCTACTTCTATGGTTTTACTCATACCTTTTCTTACCTCCTGGTTAGGATCATTCGCGGGGCAATGTATGGTCGCCCGTCCTCCGGGCGGGCCGGCTTTTGTGGGTTCGTGTGTTACCCAGATTATACCAGGTTTTTCCAGCCTTTTCAAGATGAATTTACAATCCAGGTATGTCCCAAAATATATCACCCTCCCGCAGGTGGCGGACCCTGCGGGAGGGTCGTTGCCCTTGCGCCTGGGTTGGGCCGGATTACCGAACTATTTTCTCAACCTTCATAAGCTCCGGGCTGAAAGGGCAAAGCCCTGCGGGCTGTTTTCAGGTCCAGACAAGGCACATCTCAGCCTCAAAGGGGCTTCGCCCTCTCAGCGTGGGGACTAGCAATCTGGGCCATCGGGCTTTTTGCCAACAGTCCGAAAATCTGGTATACTGTTATCAATAACGCTATAGCCATGCATTGACACCCTATACCCAGCAATATACACCTTCAGGCGGGTTCAGGGGTCATCTACGTGCAATGGAAGCCGCTCCCTGAGCAGGTGCTGGAGTGGCTTTTGTTTACCTGCTGCCTCGCAAATCCAGATGGGGCCGAATGGTGGCAGAGGAGTGAAGGGCCAGCTTGTTAGATGGGTTAGGAGGGAGTGGTATGACCGATCTGACGGGCAAGACGCTGGGCAACTATCGCGTCGTGGAACGCATCGGTCGGGGCGGAATGGCTACCGTCTACAAAGCTTATCAGCCCGCTCTGGAGCGTTACGTAGCCATCAAGGTCATCCACGAGCAACTGGCTGCCGAGGATGAGCAGTTCCTCAAGCGCTTCCGGCGGGAAGCGAAAGCCGTAGCTGCCCTGCGTCACCCCAACATCGTCCAGGTCTTTGACTTTGGCACCGAAGATGGTACATCGTACATGGTGATGGAGTATTTGGAGGGGACCACCCTCAAAG
>JAOZOT010000349.1 GCA_029933115.1 Anaerolineae bacterium
CAGGCTCCGACGCCAAGAGTGGAGCGGCCAGCAGCACCCCGCCGCTGGCCTGGCCGGTGGCCGTGGGCTCGGCGGTGGGGGTGTCGGTCGCCGTCGGGACCAGTGTCTCGGTCGCCGTCGGTTCGGGCGTTTCGGTGGGCGTCGGGACCTCGGTGGGAGTTTCCGTGGCCGTGGGTGCCTCCGTCGGAGTCGGCGTCTCGGTGGCCGTGGGCGCACCGGTGGGTGTGGGCGTTGCCGTTGGCTCCAGCGTGGCCGTGTCCGTTGGGACAGGCGTTTCCGTCGGCACCTCGGTGGCTGTTGGCTCTTCGGTGGCGGTCGGGGTCTCGGTGGACACTTCGGTGGCCGTAGGCGTTGCCGTTGGCTCCGGCGTGGCCGTGTCGGTCAGCGTTGGGGTGACGGTGCTGGTTGCGGTTGGCGTCAGCGTGGAGGTGGCTGTGGGTGTCAAGGTCGGAGTGCTGGTCGGCGTGGGCGTCGGTGTGGGCGTCGCCGTATCGGTCGGCGTGAGAGGCAGGATGGGGGATGATCACCGCATAGGTTTTTTGGGAAAATGTACCGTCAATTCATCTTCAGACGGTATAATTTCGTCTGTTTGCCAACTGAAAGAACCGCCTAAGACTGATACAATTAATTCGGCAACTCCCCGAAATATGTAGCATGCTTCTTCTTCGATAAAATCTATCTGGCTCGATGAAAGCCCTTGTCCTGACAGTCTCAAAGTTATTTCAGTCTCAGTTTGTGTCAGGCCAATGAGAATGGGGCTGGATGGCGCCAACAAATGCACCCAGATGAGAAGATGTGAAATAGCCTGAATCAAAAGTGAACCTACACTGTAGGCAAATACTTCATCGGTGACATCTACAGTTACAAGCTTTGAAAGATCTCTTTCGAACCATTTAGTATGCTCGATGGCACGTTGTATTTCGGAATACACATTGACCTCATCCCAAACCACTTGCGATGGCTGGCAAAGGAGTTTGAGTACGATGTCATAAACTACCCAATAATCAATTATTTCCATTCGCAGAAAACGTACTATTGTCATAGTATCCCTGAACCGCTTTTCCTGGTCAGGGGTGATTTTGTCAGCCAGTTCTAAAGATAACAAGAGTACATCATTCATAAGGTGACCAGCCTGATCCCCCATAATGCTACTGGCAAGGGCAAGAAACCGACTTAATCGAGTGTAGATAAATTCGGAATTCAGCGACATAAAGTGTATCCTTTCTTTATGAGACATACGCCTTGAGGTCAGAAGCTCATAGTTGATTCATTTGTAAGCTTCCCACCATTTCACACCTTTAATATACACACTTTCGAAAGGAAGTCCGAGAAGATTATTGTCGGCCAATACCTCGTGCTTATTATGTTCCTTGATAGCATAGCCTTGTATTCTCAAATAGTCAAGCAGATCTGGTCTGGTGTTGTTAACTGTTCGTTGCTCAAGGATAACATAGATCAGTGCTCCACCTTTTGCGACCCTTTGCAAATGTCCTTGGGTGATGTCCTTTGCCAATTCTGGCCCAGGGGCCATAGAAAATAAGAAATCGGCAAAATTGTTTGGAAGCTCAGCTAACCTCCTATGCCATTGATAAATGCGTGGATCAGGAGGAAGACGACCGAATCGCTGAAGAAGATCAACTAAATCCCCATGAGGGTCAACGGCAACGAACTCATCGTAGTCAAGGTTATACCTCCAATAAAGTAGTTCAAATGCTGTTGGCCATTCTTCAGGCCCACCAGCGCCAACCTCAACTAAACGTCGTGGGTCAGGTTCCAGCGTTTCCCTTGGACAAGGCGGAACTATTGGATCTGGGATCCGCGGCTGAGGAGCAGGCTGTGGCTCCGGTGCGGGAGCCGGTTGTGGCTGCGGCCGCATGTCCATCGGCCGGGTGCCGTCAGGACTTAGCGGCGGTGGAGCTGGTGGTGTACCCCACGGCTCCTCAGTCGGAGGTGCCTCAGGAGGTGCCGGTGCTGGCCTGGGTTCCACCGTCGGCTCCGGCCAGTATCCGTACTTGATGGAAAGATACATCATAGCCAACGGTGGCCCCGCTATGAGAACGTAAGGCCCCACGGTCTCGACGGTCACGGCTACTATGGCCACGGCTTCGGCCGCCGCTGCCTGGCAAGTGGGATTGCTTAGCAGACACTCGAACGACCATTCCAGCACTCCAGCCCCACCACCTTGATAGCCGCTCGGGTCTACCAGAGTGGCCGGATTGTTTGTGGTATATGGGTAGGCGTTAAACGTCTGTGGCTTGGTGGCAAAGCCGGGGAAGGTGTCAGGTGTCAGGAAGCGCCCCGTCTGAGCATCGTAATACCTCGCTCGCAGATACACCAACCCCGTGCTGGCATCCCACTGCTCCCCGGTGAACCCATACGGCTCGCCGCCACTCTCCCCCAGCGGCACCCCAAACGGGCTGAAGCTGTAGCTCTGCACCACCTCCCCCGCCAGGTCGGCCAGTTGCCGCACACTCCCCAGCCCATCGTTGATGTGGTACGCCCACGTCCCACTATCATACTGCGCCAGCAAGTCGTGGCCGTACAGGTACGCCGTCTGCTGACCACCCGTGCTCTCCACCAGCACCTGCGTGAGCCCCGCTGCCGGGTCCAGCACATAGTCGGTGGTCACGCCGTTCACGGTCTTGGCCACGCGGTCACCCGCGCCGTTGTAGCTGAACTCGGTTGTCAAAGTGCCGCTCACGACCTGCACCAGCCGGTTGGCGTGGTCGTGGTGGGAAGTCAATCATAAACTGGAGAGAGGTATATCACCCCCATCTCTCCAGTTTACTCCTTGCGATGACCAATTCAACAACCGACAACAGCGAGTGAGGCCTGACTACTGCTCATCTTCGAGTTTCTGGCGCCTTGCCTCCGCCAAGATTTGCCTCACCCCCCAACTTCTTGAGGTTTCTAAGCACTCCTCACAGATGCTGATGGCATCGTCAACTCTACCTTGACTGAGATATGCTTCCGCTAAACCCGCATGAGGAGCAAACCCATATCCGAATTCTCGCCAAAGCTCCAAAGCCTTTTCATAAGCGGCTATGGCATTCTCAATCTCTCCTAGCTCCATAAATGTATCTCCCATCTGGCAGAAAGCGTTCTCAACCACTGTCGCTTCAGCCTCTCCAGTAATGTCCAGTTCTGTGTCCTTGCGATACTCCTCAATGGCCTCTCTCAGCTTCCCCTGCATGTAATATTCATTGCCCTTTCTCGAGTGACTGGCCCACATAGCTTGAAGTGTCTCCCTCGCCTTTTCAGGAAGACCACAATCTCTCATGACCTTTTTGTAGAGTCTCTCCATCTCTTTCCTTCGTAACTCATCCATCCTTCTCACTCCTACGTCTCGACCGGGGGTGGCTTCTTCCACGGATCCCACCCAGGGGAGATCGGATCAATCAGAAACCGAGGTATTATGATCGGCGGCCCCATGGCAGGTTCAGGGGTCAGACCTTCCAGACCTTTAACTCCTTCATACATCAAACGTGCCAGCCAACTGAAACATGTAATCTTCACCAATATCTTAACGCGCCCAGCATTGGGTTCAAACCGATAGACAATCAGCCCAGGCTCTTCCAAATCAGCGACTAGATCATTAACGAGAGTCCAAGGAATTCGCATTTGTTTGATAGCACGAGTACCCGGCCTCCAGGCGTTCACGAGATAGGCATTGGCAGCGTTAAGTTCTGCTATGTATCGCCCCACCTGATCCAATCCATGTCCCGGTGCGTAGGCTGTTGCCAGTGATTCCACCTCATAGATTTCAAAGTTGATCGGGTCTAGGAGGTCTACCCTGGAGCCCCACCACCAACCGCGACGTTTTGCCCAATTGGGCATCCAATCCGGTTCAGTGCCGGGTATCCGATACTCAGGGATCAATTTATAGTGGAAAGCGTACCAAATTTGCACAGCTATATGGGCTGAGACCTGTCCACTTGGATCAGTGGCATTGATGGAATTGTTGAGAACGTAGCTGTAGCCGTTCAGCGTTTGCGGCCAAAGTGAGTCCCCCTGCCAGGGGTCTCGCGTCAGGAAGCGGCCTAACTGCGGGTTGTACATCCTCGCCCGCAGGTACAGCAACTCCGCTTGGCTCTCCCACCACTCGCCCGTATACCCATACGGCTCCCCACCACTCTCGCCCAGCGGCACCCCAAACGGGCTGAAGCTGTAGCTCTGCACCACCTGGCCCGCCAAGTCGGCCAGTTGCCGCACGCTGCCCAGCCCATCGTTCACGTGATACGCCCACGTCCCACTATCATACTGCGCCAGGAGGTCGTGGCCGTACACGTAACTCGTTGACTCCTCACCCGTTGACTCCACCAACACCTGCGTCAACCC
>JAOZOT010000350.1 GCA_029933115.1 Anaerolineae bacterium
CCCGCCTTCGGGGTGGAGCGGCGGGGTGCGCCGGTGATGGCCTTCACCCGCATTGACGAGAAACCCATCCGCATCCGCACCCAAATCTACGAACCCAATCACATCATGGTCCTCGACCCCACCCTGCTGGAGGTGGTGGACGTCACCGCCGGCCTGAAGGAAGATGGCTGGATCCTGATCAACAGCGTGGACCCGCCGGAAGCCTTTGATTTCCCGGACAAGTATCGGGTGGCCACCGTTGATGCCAACACCATCGCCTTCAAGCATCGCCTGGGACCACGTAATGCGCCTATCGTCAACACGGCTATTCTGGGAGCTTTTTCCCGCATCACGGGCATTGTGCAGTTGGAATCGGTGATAGAAGCCGTGCGCACATCGGTGCCCATTAAACCCGACGACAACGTGGCCGCCGTCAAAGAAGCTTATGAACTGGTGAGGTGAGCAGTAGTTACATCCCAACGAAGGGAGCTACCAATTATGGAAGAAGAAGCAAAAGTCATCGTCTTCAAGAGTGAGGCCGAGATGCCCCTTATGGCTGCTACGCTGGCCACCACGCTTTATAACAAGACAGGCTCCTGGCGCTATATGCGCCCTCTGTATGTGGACAAGACGCCACCTTGCAACGAGGCCTGCCCGGCCGGTGAGGACATCGTCGGCTACCTGAGTCTGATCCGCCAGAGGCGCTACCGCGAAGCCTGGGAACTCGTCATGCAGGAGAATCCCTTCCCCGGCATCTGTGGACGGGTATGCCCCCACCCGTGCGAAAGCCGATGTAACCGCGCCGAGTTAGGAGGAGCCATTGCCATCCACGTTCAGGAACGCTTCCTGGCCGATTGGGCTTATGAGAAAGGGCTGAGGGGGTTGGAAGACGTCTCCCCAGATCCCTCAGCGCCTTCTGTAGCCGTCATCGGCTCCGGCCCAGCGGGGCTGTCCTGCGCCTATCACCTGGCCCGCCGTGGCTACCCCGTCACCGTCTTCGAGGCCCGGGACAAACCGGGCGGCATGATGCGCCTCATCCCCGAATACCGCCTGCCTCGCCAGGTTCTCGACCGCGAGATTGCGGCCATCGAGTCCCTGGGGGTGGAGATCAGGACGGGCGTTCAGTTGGGCAAGGACCTTTCGCTGGACGACCTCAAGGATTACCAGGCCATCTTTCTGGCCATCGGTCAGAGCGTGAGCCGAAAGTTGGGCGTGCCTGGCGAGGAGGCTGCCGGCGTCGTCCACGGCATCGAATTCCTGCGACAGTTGGCCCGAGGTGAGCCCCCCTCCTTGGGCCCCAGGGTGGCTGTCATCGGTGGCGGCAACACGGCCATAGACGCCGCCCGCTCGGCCCGCCGCCTGGGAGCCCAGGTCTCTATTCTTTACCGCCGTTCGCGCCACGAGATGCCGGCCAGCGACGAGGAAATCGAGGAAGCCCTGGAAGAGGGCGTCAAAATCGAATACCTGGTGGCGCCGGTGGAGGTGCTGGCAAAGGAGGGCAAAGTCAGCGGCCTGAAGTGCACCAGAATGGAATTGGGCGAGCCCGATGAAAGCGGGCGGCGGCGACCGATACCGGTTCCGGGCTCGGAGCACACCATCGAGGTGGACACTGTCATCCCTGCCCTGGGGCAGGTGGCCGATCTCTCCTTTCTGGGGACGGATATCCAGGCTGAGAGAGGGCGCATTGTCATTGATGACACTGGAGCCACCACCTGCCTGCCCATCTTCGCCGGAGGCGACGTGGCCACCGGCTACGGCACAGTGACCCACGCCGTGGGCTCTGGCAAGCGGGCTGCCCTGGCCATTGACCGTCTGCTGCGGGGCGAATCGTTGGAAGGCTTCCCGCCCCTGGAGCACAACGTGCAGGCCGTGCCCAGAGACGTGGACCCTACCGTGGTGCGCTTTGAAGACCTGAATCTGGCCTACTTTGAGGAGGAACCTCGCCCCAAGCAGGCGCAGGCTCCCGCTGAAGAGCGGGTGAAGGACTTTGCCGAAGTCAACCGGGGCTTTGACGAAGAGGTGGCCGTGGCCGAGGCCGCCCGCTGCTTCAGTTGTGGCACCTGCAACCAGTGTGACAACTGTCTCATCTTCTGTCCTGATGTGGCTGTCTTGCGCGATGGCGAAAAGCCTTATGTCTTTAACTACGACTATTGCAAAGGATGTGGCATCTGCTTCACCGAATGTCCGCGACGGGCCATATCCTTCGAGGAGGAGATAAAGTGGAAAAAGTAGTGACAGGCAATTACGCTGTCTCCTGGGGAGCCAGGCTATCCCGGGTGCAGGTCATCGCCGCCTATCCCATCACCCCCCAGACCTCCATCATCGAATTGTTGGCTAACTTTTGTGCCGATGGCGAGTTGGACGCACGCTTCATCAAGGTGGAATCGGAGCACTCGGCCATGGCGGCCTGTATCGGAGCCTCAGCTACGGGGGCCCGGGCCTTCACTGCCACCTCAGGTCAGGGGCTCTTGCTGATGCACGAGTTGATTCACTGGGCGGCCGGGGCACGGTTGCCCATCGTCATGGGCACGGTGAACCGCGCTGTGGCCCCCGGCTGGAGCGTGTGGACCGAGCAGAATGATACCCTCTCTCAACGGGACACCGGCTGGCTGCAATACTACTGCGAGGCCAATCAAGAAGTGCTGGATACAGTCATCCAGGCCTACAAGGTGGCCGAGCGAGTCCTCCTGCCGGTCATGGTCATCCTCGACGCTTTTGTGCTCTCCCACACCTCCGAGGCGGTGGACATCCCCGACCAGGATCGGGTGGATGATTTCCTGCCGCCCTATCGTCCAGAGTTAAAGTTGGATGTCAATGACCCTCACGCCTTTGGGCCTATCGTGACCCCTGAGCATTACATGGAGATGCGCTACAAGATGCAGAAGGCTATGGAAGAGGCGGTGTCTGTCGCCCAAGAGGTGGACGAGGAGTTTGGAGAAGTCTTTGGGCGGCACTATGGCCTGGTGGAGCCCTACCGTCTGGAGGGCGCTGAGGTGGCGTTGGTCACCTCTGGCACGATCACCAGCACCTCGCGTGAGGTCATAGATGAGCTGCGCGAGCAAGGGGTGAGGGTGGGGCTGCTCAAAGTGCGTCTTTTCCGTCCTTTCCCGGCTGCGGCTGTGCGCCAGGCCCTGGCCGGCATCCCCAAAGTAGCCGTCATAGACCGCAACATCTCTTTCGGCCACGGCGGCATCTTTGCCCAGGAGATAAAGTCGGCTCTTTACAACAACCCTTCGACAGGCTCAGGACACCGTGTAGATGGAGCGCACCGGCCACCGCTCTTTAGCTTTATCACCGGCCTGGGTGGCCGCGATGTCACCCCCAAGACCATCAAGGAGGTCATCAACACCACTTTGGCCCACGACGCTCCGCCGAAGGAGATCTTGTGGATAGGAGTGAAGAAATGACTCAACTAGCGACGATTCCGAGCACAAAGAATTTTGCGCTCCCCGCCGAGGAGTTGACCTATTCCGGCAGCGTGTCCTGCCCGGGCTGTGGGGCGGCTCTGGCCATGCGCTACGCCCTGAAGGCGCTGGGGAACAAAACCATCGTGGTCATCCCGGCTTGCTGCTGGTCCATCATCGCCGGGCCTTTCCCTTACTCGTCGTTGAAAGTGCCCATCTACCACACCGCTTTCGAGACGGCCGCTTCCCTTTCTTCGGGGATACGGGCCGCTCTGGACGTGCAGGGCGACACCGAGACCACGGTGCTGGCCTGGGCCGGCGATGGGGGGACTTTCGACATCGGCTTTCAGGCTCTTTCCGGCGCAGTGGAGCGCAACGATGATTTCATCTACACCTGCTACGACAACGAAGCCTACATGAACACCGGCATCCAGCGCAGTTCGGCCACGCCCTGGATGGCCTGGACGACCACCACTCCGGTGGAACACCCCAAAGACGAACCGAAGAAAGACATGGTGGCCATCATGGCCGCCCATCGCATCCCTTACACGGCCACGGCCACTCTGGCCTACCCCGAGGATTTCATCGCCAAATTCAAGAAGGCCAAAAGCATCCGCGGGGCCAAGTTCATCCACGTGCTATCACCCTGTCCGCCGGGCTGGAAGGCCGAGGCCAGCGATTCCATCAGGCTTACCCGCTTGGCCGTGCAGTCCAAGGTCTTCCCCCTCTACGAGATTGAGAATGGGGAGAGATACACCATCACCGTCTGGCCCAAAAAGTTTGTGCCGGTGGAAGAATATCTGAAACTCCAAGGCCGCTTCCGCCACCTGACGGCCGAAAATATCCAGGCCATTCAGGAGCGCGTAGACCGAGAGTGGGAGAAGTTGGTGAAGAAAGCGGAGGGGAACGAATCTGCCGACGCTTGATAAAAGTTCGCTCTTGATGTATACTTGG
>JAOZOT010000351.1 GCA_029933115.1 Anaerolineae bacterium
TTTCAGACACGCTGTGAGGGATTTGACCATTAGAAGGCCAAATGTGACATTGTCGTAGCAGCTACAATCCAGGGGCGATTGTTGACAAGGGTTTGATTCAATGTTACAATGAAAACAAGCTCTGAGTTTTGACTGCACTTATATTGGGCTCGCGCAGCAGGCTTCGTGAGCTCGGCCGAACGGTCGGGGGGTGCCCCTCTCCCAATCTCCTTTTCCTTCAAGGCAGGAGAGCGGCTCGTCGGTTCTGCTTTTGGGGGCGGGAAAGCAGGGTTGAGGGCACAAGCTCCCCAGGCTTTGCTGCGCAAGTCTCTATTGCGCGAAGGAGGGAATGATGGCGCAACCGACTATCACTTTGACTGTGCAGCGAGGCCCTCAGCGTGGTCAGCGCTTTTCTGTGACCAAAGACAGCATCGTCATCGGTCGTGTGGCCGGCAGTGATGTGGTCATCAGCGACCCCGAGGTCTCTCGTCGGCACGCCAGCATTACCTGGGAAGGAGGCCAGCCCGTCATCAAAGACCTGGGCAGCACCAACGGCACTTTTGTCAACGGTGTGCGTGTCGCCGGCCCCCGTGCCCTCAGTGACGGTGATACCATTGGTCTGGGCAAGGTCCAATTGACTTTCCAGTGCCCGGCCATAGCGGGGGCTCGCCCGACGCTGGCCAGGGCGGCTCCGCCACCGGCTTATGTTCCCTCGCCGGCCCCATCGGTGGAGGCCGGGAGGGGGCCAGGGGGTTTTTCCTGGGTCGCCTTGGGACTCTTTGGCTTGGGGGTGATCCTCGTGCTGGCTGCGGCCGCTATTGGCGCCTACTTCCTCACCAAGCAGGGTGAGAAGGTGGCTGGAGCGCCGATGGTGGTCATCAACTCGCCTCCCAGCGGCAGCCAGGTGAAGGTAGGGCAGGAGGTCGTCGTCCAGGCCACAGCGACCGATGCCAAAGGGGTGACCCGCGTCGAACTGCTGGTCAACGGAGTCCTTTATCACTCCGATGTCAGCCCCAATCCCCAGGGGCAATCGCCTTTCATCTCCCGGCAGTCCTGGCAGGCATCGGCCCCTGGCACCTATACCCTGATGGTCAAAGCTTACAACGCTGCCGGAGGGGTCAGCCAGCCGGCGGCCATCACTGTCAACGTCGTCGAAGCTGCTACCACTCCTGGGCCAGGCCAGCCGACGCCCACGTCTGGTGGTGGACCGTCGGTCACGCCGACGGTGATACCCACCTCGGTGGTCCCGGCTACGTCCACAGCGACCTCTATGCCTACTCCCACCGGTTGCACACTGGATGCGGCCTATGTGGCCGATGTGACCGTGCCTGACGGCAGTGTTTTTTCGCCGGGGGCTCGCATTGACAAGATTTGGCGTGTCCGCAACAGTGGGAGTTGTCCTTGGGGGAGTGGATACACGTGGGTGTTCGTGTCGGGTGAGCAGATGGGAGCGGCGCCTACCCAGGCTGTGCCGGCCACGGCCGCGGGGGCTACTGTGGACATTGGGGTGACCATGTATGCGCCCAGTGCTCCGGGCACTTACACCGGCTATTGGCGGATGAAGAGTCCTGATGGGCAGGTCTTTGGCCAGACGTGTAGTGTGAAGATTGTGGTGCCCGCGCCGGCCACGGCCACTCCGACGCCGACGGCGACCCCGACCAAGACGCCGGTTCCGACGGCGACGCCGACTCAGCCGCCTCCTCCGCCACCGGTCATTGAATTCACGGTGGACGACGCTTCCATTACTGCCGGGGATTGCACGACTCTGAGGGTACACATTGAGCACGTGCAGGCGGCCACTCTGAGCGGCGCTGAGTACTCCAACTCTGGCGTGACCGGCCCTAATTGGTCCGGCTCCACCTGCCCCGCTTCCACCACTACCTACACCCTGCACGTCATCAAGCTGGATGGGAGCACAGAGGACAAGCAGGTGACGGTCAATGTTGCGGCCGGTGTACCATCTACTCCGACACAACTCTCCCCGGCCAACGGGGCGACATTCAGCCATTATCCCCGCACAGTGACTTTTCAATGGTCGGCAGTCAGCGGGACGAATGTGACTTACGGCATCGAAATACAAGCCTGGATTCCTATCTTCCCTGGCCCTGGCGGAAATTGGGTGGATTATAAATCGCAAACTGGATTGGCCTCTCCCACCTATACGATGGACAATTTTATCGGTGCGCAGCCGGGCCGGTGGCGTGTATGGGCTCACAACGATGCTGGTGATAGTCCCAAATCGGGGTGGTGGGAGTTTGAGTTCACTCAGTGATTCAGACTCAACTCCGTCTGCTACATAGTCGTTCCCCCTCACCTTTTTCGCCAGACCTGACGGGTTTGTGCCACAGCCTGTCAGGTCTGGCTTTTTACTCTGCCGTCTCCTACCTTTGTAACTGCGAGTGGTATATCTCGGCGTAGATAGGGCTGGACTCCAGCAGTTCCTCGTGGGTGCCACGGGCCACGATGCGACCTTTATCCAGCACCAGAATCTGGTCGGCGTTGAGCACGGTGCTGATGCGTTGGGCAATGACAAAGCTGGTGCGCCCTTTCATCAACTCGGTCAGGGCCTGCTGGATGCGCTGTTCGGTGGCAAAGTCCACGCTGCTGGTAGAATCGTCCAGGATCAGGATGCGTGGGTTCAGCAGCAGGGCGCGGGCGATGGCGATGCGCTGCCTCTGCCCTCCAGAAAGGGTCACTCCCCGCTCGCCCACCTCGGTGTCATACCCGTCGGGAAAACTCATGATGAACTCGTGGGCTGCGGCCGCCTTCGCCGCGGCGACGATCTCCTCCATGGTCGCTTCGGGTTTGCCGAAAGCAATGTTGTCGCGGATGGTGCCCGTGAACAAGGTCGTCTCCTGCAAGACAATGCCGATCTGAGAGCGCAACGATTCGAGGGTGACATCGCGCACGTCGTGGCCATCCACCGTGATGCGGCCCTCGCTCACGTCGTAGAAGCGGGGGATGAGATTGATGATGGTGGACTTGCCGGAGCCGGTTGCGCCCAGCAGCGCCACCGTCTGCCCCGGCTCGGCGACAAAACTCACCCCATCCAACACCCACTCGCTCTCTTGGCCGCCGGCAGTTCGACGGTGCTCACCAAAGGCAAAGTAACGGAAACGCACGTTCTCGAAAGCCACCCGGCCCTCGATAGGGGGCAAAGGTCGGGCGTGGGGCGCATCGGCCACTTCCGATTGAGCGTCCAGAATCTCAAAGACTCGTTCGGCCGAGGCTGCGGCCCGCGAGATCATGGTCACGATCATCCCCAGGATACCCACCGGCATCATGACCATCATCAAGTAGGTGTTGAAAGCCACCAACTGGCCCACAGTGAGGTGGCCGCCAATCACTTGGAAGCCGCCATACCAGTAGATGGCCAGTGTACTCAGATTGAACACCAGGAAGAGGGTGGGGAAGAGGAAGGCCATCAGTCGCGCCACCTTCAGGAACTCGTCTAGCAACTCGCGGTTGCTTTTCCCGAAGCGTTCCGCCTCAAAGGGCTCGCGAGCGAAAGCCTTCACCACCTGCACGCCGGCCAGGTTTTCCTGCAAGATGGTGTTGAGGGCCGAGAGCTTTTTCTGCACCCGGCTGAACATGGGGCGCGCCTTGAGGCCAAAGACGCCAAAGAGCCCCAGCACCAGGGGTAGGATGACCACCGCCACCAGAGCCAGCCGCCAGTTTATGGCGAAGAGGAGGACCAGACTGCCGATGAGCATCACTACAGAATTGAGGAATTGCAAAAAGCCCATGCCGGTGAACATGCGCACCAGTTCCACATCGTTGGTGGCGCGAGTGAGCAGTTGACCGGTCTGAGCCCGGTCGTGGTAACTGAAAGAGAGACTCTGGATCTTGGCGTAGAGGGCATTGCGCAAGTCGTAAGCCACGCCCTGGGAAGCCCGCTCGGAGAGGTAGCCCTGCGCGAATTGGAAAAACGACCGTCCCAGAGCCAGCCCCACCAGCCCCAATGCCATCCATACGATCACCGTCAGGTTGCGGCCGGAGATGCCCTGGTCAATGATAATCTGAATCAGACGAGGAGTGACCAGGTTGCTGGCAGTAGCGATAAGCAAGCTGATGTAAGCTCCCAAAGTTACCAGCCAATACTTTCTCAAGTGTCCCAATGCTCGCGTCAGCGGTTTCAACGCTCCCTCCCTCTGTGAATAATTCGTCGTCTATCACCAGAATCATCTAATTCACCGACCATCTTTTTACCACGAACGCCGCGAAAATGCAAATCTCGTTAACTTGCCTTTCTGAGCTGGGAAATCCTTCTCCGACGCTTCATCATTTGTATGGTCATACCTCCACCGCATTTTGCTAAATCAACTGAGCACTGGTATAATTCTCA
>JAOZOT010000860.1 GCA_029933115.1 Anaerolineae bacterium
ACGAGCATTTTTCAGACACGCTGTAAGAGTTCCCCCGTTTCAGGCGGGCCGAAGGTCGCCAGCTCTAGCCCCTCACACGCGCCGAATGTTTTGACCCGACCGTGGAGAGATGGTATACTACAGTTGTGGTAGGTGCTGCATAGGGCAAACAAGGCAAGTGCTGCGTCGCACCTTATCTTAATGATTGGGTGAGCAGTAGCTGCGAGGAGATAAACGAGGTGGAACATACAATCACGGTCTCAGAGCAAATATATACCGCTCTGCAACGCCAGGCTACACGCAGCCGTAAACCGGTGAACGCTTTGGTCGAAAGCTGGCTCAAACAACACCTGGATCTGGAACGCTATCCTGAATTGGAATGGCGTCAGGGACCTGGTGGCTGGCGGGTCGGAATCAGAGACACAGCCATTGATGTGTACACCGTTGTTGGCTATTCCCGCGTCGGGTACAGTCCCCAGGAGATTGCCGGCGAATTGCTACCCCGGCTCTCACTGGCGCAGGTATGTGCCGCTTTGCGCTATTACGCCGAATATCCCGACGAGATTGACCAGATTCTGGCCGAAAGCGAAGCCGAGACTCTGAAAGCCCGATTGTACCGCTCACTGGGTCCAGTAGGCTACCGTCGCGTGACCGGTTTGTCAGGCCAACCTCGTGTCATCCGAGAAGCCCGCGCCAGATATGACGAAAAGGGCGAGGGTACGGATGAGCACGGTTAGGCTGTGGCACTGTGCGTCACCTGGCAGATTACAAGTAGGGCCGTGACCTCACTTCTCTCACACGCGCCGAATGTTTTGACCCGACCGTGGAGAGATAGTATACTACTGGAGTCTGGCGAATTTTGAATACCACCATATCTTGCAAACAAGCTGCATATAACCCCAAGATGTAGTGGTTCGTAGTGGCGACTTCAGTCGCTTTTCGCTATTCTGAACGGCTAAAGCCGTCACTACGAGCAAAAACGCCAGTGTCCAGTATACTACAATTGTGGTAGGTGCTGCATAGGGCAAACAAGGCAAGTGTGTCGCACCCTATCTTAAGGAGATAAACGAGAATGTCGAAACAGATCACTTTGCCTGTGCAAGGCATGACTTGTGCTTCGTGCGT
>JAOZOT010000861.1 GCA_029933115.1 Anaerolineae bacterium
CGGGCGTGAGGGCAATGACCCTCCCGCAGGGTCCGCAACCTGCGGGAGGGTGACCTGGGGCGGGCGTGAGGGCAATGACCCTCCCGCAGGGTTCGCAACCTGCGGGAGGGTGACACCAGATGGGGCAGGCGCAAGACCCGCCCCTACCCTTGGGGTGTTGAACATTGAGGATAGGAGGTAGGCCGATGAGCGCCAAAGGTGAGACGTGGCCGAGAGCGTGGTCTCTGTTGACGGTCTTGGTTCTGATGGCCGGTGCGGCCTGTGGTGGCCGCGCCCTCTCTGTGGTGCCCACACCCACCCTCACGCCCACGGCCACGCCTGCTCCGACCGAGACGCCGACCCCCACCCCCGAACCGACGGCGACTGCCACCCACACACCAACGTCCACATCTACTCCGACCGACACCCCCGTCCCACCCACCGAGACTCCTACTCCTGAACCGACGGCGACGCCGGTCCCGCCCACAGCTACCCCCACCCCCGTCCCGCCAACCAACACCCCCACCCCCATCCCCCCCACCGAGACGCCGACTTTGAGCCCGGAGGAGCAGAGACAAAGAGAGATTGAAAGAAACAGACAAGATCTGATGGCGTGGTGGCAGAGAGTGAACAAGCAAAATATACCTGAACCGGATTTGATAGTCCAGGCTTTGGAGCGGGCAGCCTATCTTGACAGAGAAAAAGTGGAAAGTATTATGGGGTTCTCCTGGGTAGTCGGGTGGCCTTTTGAAAACTCTCTCGCATCGGCAAATGACAGAAGCTTTTTCTTTGCATTAGACTATAAAAGAATGGCATCACAATATTATAACATCCCTCAAGAGAGCGAGCTTTTTCAAGTGTTTATCATAGATGAGTTTGTGACTAGTCTTGTTAAGGAAGGAGCAGTGAGAGAATATTTTGCGAGAGAACCTCATCTTCTTGGGTGCGGTTCTAAGCAATTTACAGAAGCAGAGTTGGCTAGAAAGATAGAGATAGATAAAATAACTCTTGAGATAGGAGCTCAGACGGCCGAAATCCTGGCAGGTATGCGTGAACAAGAGGGTAGAGTTGACGTGGCTGTTAAGTTGCGAGAGGCTGCCGCCAAAATGCGGGCAGAGCCCGGCC
>JAOZOT010000352.1 GCA_029933115.1 Anaerolineae bacterium
GTGGTTGAGAGTTTGCTGAGGAATGTGCTCTTGCCATTGTCCGAACCTCCTGCTATAACCTTAGCAGCGTGAGCAGGGCGCGGGGTGTCTGCCGCCGGGCGAGCGACCGGGTAGCCCGGTCGTCTCCGGTGTAACGGATTGGCTGTGCCCAGACGCTGTTCAAGTGTGTACTCTTCTCGGTGCTCAACGCGGGCGTGCAAAGCGATGGCCGCAGTTGGCGGGGCCTGTCCCTTCATGCGGGCTGCCCAGCCACATGTCACGCAAGATCAAACGCCCCTGCTCGTCAAGTGAAAACAGGCCGCTGCCATCTACGTCATCTGGGATATAGTTTCCTCCGGTGATACCGAGCTCAAGGGTGCCTTGCTCCAAGTCGTATGTGTATGTGCCCCAGTAGTCTTTATACACCTCGAAGGGCGTCCAGGTCACGCTGAAGCTGCCGTCGGCTTGAAAACGCAGCTCTCTGATAGGCTTCTCGGGAGCGGCTTCTTCCCCGGTGCCGCAGGCAAACTGAGCCTCTTCCTTCCAGATACCGACGAGCGGGTTGTCCTGGGGGGTGAAGACGTGCACCTCGACGGAGACCACGCGCCGCCCGTTTTCCACGTCGGCGCTGACCGTGAAGACGCTTCCGCTCGGCGTCGTGGGGTCCACGGTCAAGAGGCCGGTGTCCGGGTCTATGCTGGCTCCTTCGGCCGGGTGCACCGACCAGGTGGCGCAGGCTTCCACCGGTACAAAGGAGTAGCAACATTCGAGCACGCCGAGGGAGAAGGCGTGGGTCGTGCCCGGCTGCATCCCAACGCTTTGGTCCATCGAGAGCCTCAGGCGGTTCAAGGTGTCCTCGTCGAGGACCACGGTACATTCTGACCTTGACCGCAGAAAATAGTAGCCCAATGTGGCCGCCACAGCCAGGAGGCATAGCCCCAGGAAAGCAGCCACCGATACCGGGATGACGTTTCTGCTCTTCACTTTTCTTTCACCCCCTAAGCCTGAGTGTTTGTCTGCAAAGGAGCGGTTTACCTGTCATTGCGTGGAGAGACCGGCTACTTCGGCTGGCTGGCGCGGCGACGCGCGCTCACTCCTCCAGCCGACAAATTCCGAAAGATGTGATCCAAGGACCAGTTAGGTCCGGGGGGTAGACCCAGACCTCTTCGCTCTCCCACTCCCCTGAACCACATATCGGAGCAGCAGTCACAACATCGCGATTATAGTAGATCCACTCCGAGCCCAGGTAATAATGATAGTGACTGCCCAAACCGCTCTCGGCGTCCAAGTCGCCGGTCACCAGCACCGCGACCCCTTCATCCCCACCGACATCAAACTCAACCGTGTGGTCGTCCGGCCAGTCCACATCGGTCTCTACCTCGTACCGTTCAGTAGGGGGCCCCAACGGCTCACAAGAGTACGGGCCTATTGGGCCTATGGCTCTCTCTATCTCTCCTGTACCTATCGAGCTAGCGTACACTACACAGTACGCCCCAAAGTCGGTTATCCAGCGGTCGTAAGTGATCTGCTCGTTTACCGCAAATACCCTCGCCATGAAGAAGAACATATTATCCAGCCACCGTATATGCCATATGGGGTAGAAGAGCACCCGCAGGCCAGTGTTCCTTAGACGTATACGGGTGGAACCGCCCACAGTGTAGGCGTTGTTGGTCTCATTGCTCTCGGTGAGGCGATCGTCGGGGTCTATGGTGACGGTGTAGCCCGTCCTCCGCAGGCTGGCGAATTGCTCCTCGCTCATGGGCCATTCCAGCACATAAGGAGGACCCGAACCCCAAGGCCCGAGGGCCATATCCGACCACGGGAACGGGTGGAGTGGTCTGAGGTACCCGCCGTCGGGCAAGTGTATCTGTGCTTGCAGGTCGCCGACGACCGTCCCTGCCTCGCCCACATTCTCCACCGCGATCAGCAGCCGCTCTTCGCTGGGGTCGTAATGCACGCCGTAGATCCTCAGGTCCGGCAGCGGGTTACAATACGGCTGCATCTCGGGGGTCAGGTATGAGTCCTGCGTGTCTCTGATCTCGACTACTTCGTTATCCGGGTCCAGGATCACGCAGATGTCTGTAGGACGCTCAGCCACTATGGTCCACGTGGTGGTTGAATCACCGGGGAAGAGAACCAGGTCACGCAAGCGGAAAGAGTGTTCCAGATCGCCCGAGCGTCGCTCCAGTCGGATCGTCAGGTCATGCGCGGCCCAGGTAGCCCCGCCATCGTTGAGCACTTCTATCCCTACTCTCCCGGAATCCTCGTCCACGACGATGTCCGTGACCTTTAGATTCGGCAGGTGCGGGAGGTATGCGCCCGGTACCCCTCTCAGGCCCTCCGTTATCGGCCGGATGAGGTACCCTGCCTCGCAGCGGGCATCGGGCCGATCCGACGAAAACGTTCCCCGCACATAACCGCCTCCAGAGGCAAATACCTCCTCTGCGAACAGACGTCGATCCCCCGCACACAACAAGCTATCACCGTCACCGTTATGGTAGTAGACCTCAAACTGCAGGTGTATTCCCGCCGGGGTGAGCGGCAGTTCGAATTGCTGCTCGTAGTCCCAGGAGGCACTTCCCCACAGCAACCAGGTCACGGGGTACGTCCGTCCGGGTTCCACCGTGCGGTCGTCAAACCGGCGGGACCGGTCGTTGACCCCGAAACGTCCAGAGATAGAGTCCGTGCGGCTTTCGTCGGGCCGGAAACCATGGTGGATTGTCAGGTGTTCAAAGTCCACCCAGACGTTGAGCTCACACTCTTCCGGGTCGTCCCCGGAGATCACCAGCGGGTCTGAATGGTAGGACTCATAGGGATCGGCGGGGTCATCAGGGTTGTCCCGATAGGCGGTGACGGTGAAACTGTATTCGAAACCGCAGGGCGGGTTGAACCACTCCGGCGGCAGGCTGGAGCGCCGATAAGCGGGGAGCACGGTCCATCCGGGCGGCGCTGAGATCCCCGACGACCTGGCCGGCACGATGAATTGGCGCGTGTTGTTCAGGTAGATGCGGAAACCATCAATCGGCTCTTCCTGCTCCTCGTGTGGCTCGTAGTCCCAGCGTAGCTCAAAGCCGACGATCCTGAGGTTGGTCGGTGAGGCCATGTCGGGGTCAGGGATTTTAGTGGTGCCGCCGAAGGGCCTCCCCAGGCTGAAGCGGTAATCCAGCGCGAAGGAACCAACGCCGCCCTCGCTCACAGCGCGCCGGATCACCCCGTCCCAGGCTTCGGGCCGCACGTTGAGGTTCAGCCGCCCCACTTCGACCGCGTCTGTCTCACCGACCCCCACGCAGGTGACGGTGAAGGGGACGGGCTCGTTGCCCGGCCACATAATGGTGGCGGCGTGGTCGCCTCCCAGGTGAGCAGCCACGTCCCAGGCGCCGCCGCCCAGCGAGGCGAAGGATTCCTGGGTGGACTGATCGTGATCTTGGTCAGGGTACCAGCGCGGGTCGGCCGCGCCTATGCCCACATAGCAGTGCAGGGACTCGTAGGTCGCACCGGTAACCAGCGCCAGGGCCTCCACGCGCACGCCCACCGGCTCCGCAGCGGCCGCGTCGGCGGGAATGAGCCTCTCGAAGCCAACGAATTCCAGCACATCGGGCAGCGAACCGGGCGCCGCGTCGTCGGGCACGGGTGCGGGTTCATCCGCCGGGGGTGGGGGCATCCCACCTCCTGAGGGGCCGCCGACCGGCCCCGGACCAACCCCTCTGCCCGGCACGTGCACCGTGTCGCCGGGCGCCAACCCTTCGGAGGCCAGGGCGGGGTTGCTGGCGAGTAGTTCATCTACGCTCAGGCCGTGCTCGGCAGCGATGGATTCCAGCGTCTCGCCTTCTTCGACCACGTGCTCGGCCGGGGCTGCTTCTTCCACCCGCACGCTGACGCTGGACTGGCCATCCACACCGTCCGCGGAGGTGGCCCGCACTACCAGCACGTGCCGGCCCGGGGTGGCCGGCTCCCACGGGGCACTCAGCCCCAGGGAAGGGGGAGTTTCAGTCGCCGGCGCTTCCTGAGCGAAGACGAGGGCTCCATCGGCCCACAGTTCAACGCGTTCCACACCGCCGGTGGCACGGGCGGTGGCGCTGACCAGGATGCTTTGCCCCACCGGGATCCGTTCCCGGTTGAGGGGAGCGTGGATCAGGACCAGGGGGCGATTGTTGATCACCTGGCGGCGCCGGTCACCGTAGAGCCAGACTGCCACCCCTGCCGTCGTGGAGGCCAGGCAGATCAGCCCCAGCAGAGTGACCAGCAGGGGCAAGTTCACCCGACCCCTACCTCGCCGTTTTGCCGGGGGCGCGGCGTAGACGGGCAACGTGGCCTGGAAGGTGAGGAGCAC
>JAOZOT010000353.1 GCA_029933115.1 Anaerolineae bacterium
CTCCTCAGAATGACAGGCCGTCAAAACAACCTTGACGAAGCACTATTTTTTTCTAGAGGAGAACATCCATGTCTACCGACGAACTGTATCAAGCTATGAGCCAAAGCGTCATAGATGGTGAACCTGAGCAAGCCGAAGAATTGGCCCACAAGGCTCTTGGCCTGGGCCTGGACCCACTGGAGGTCATTGACCACGGATACACCCGTGGTATGAACGTGCTGGGTGACCTTTTCACCCGGGGCGAGGTCTTTCTGCCCCACCTGGTCATGGGCGGAGAGGCGATGAAAGCCGCCATCGCCGTGCTGGAGCCCGAACTGGCCCGGAGGCAGCAACAGCGGCAGGTGTTGGGCAGGGTGGTCATCGGCACCGTGGCCGGTGACATCCACGAAATCGGCAAGAGCCTGGTGGCCACCATGCTGTCGGCCAACGGTTTCCAGGTCTTCGACCTGGGGGTTGACGTGCCTGTTTCCACCTTTGTGGAAAAAGTCAGGGAGGTGGAGGCCGATATCGTAGGGCTTTCGGCCTTGCTGACCACTACCATGCTCAATCAGGGCAAGGTCATCGAGAGCCTTCAAGAGGCCGGGCTACGCGAGAAGGTCAAGGTCATAGTGGGTGGGGCGCCGGTGAGCCAATCGTGGGCCGAGCAGATCGGCGCCGACGGCTACTCCGAGAACGCCGTCGGAGCAGTAGCGTTGGCGAAGAGGCTGGTGGGAAGTGGAGCAGACTGAGGCGGCATTGCGGGAGAATAAATTGTGAGTGAGACCGGATTCACTCAACAACTGGCTTTTGTAGTGGCCCAGCGCCGTGAGGACGAAGCCACCGTGCTGGCGCAGGCCGTACGCGAAGGTATCCATGCCCTGTATCGCGAGGTGTTGATCGAGGCTTACCTATTGGGACAGGTGCCGCGTGAGATGGTGCTGAAAGAACTGGGGCCAGAGCGGCTGGAAGAGATCGAATACCAGCGCGATGCCTTGCAACGAGACGTGGCGTGGGGCCTGAAGAATGCATGAAGCTATTGCCGATACCGGGCCGGTGCTGCACCTGCATGAAATCAGGCGGCTGGAGTCCCTGCGCATCTTTGATCGTCTGGTGATGCCAGATCTGGTAGCGGAGGAACTCCGCGCTTACGGGCTTGATCCCTCTCATCTGGGCGTGACGGCGTTGAAGGTAACCATTACGAGCGTGGAGAGAACGGAGTGGGGTCCGGTCCTCAGCGAAGCCAATCAGCCAACCATTCATCCAGCAGACGCCCAGGTATTCGTCCTGGCTAGGTTAAGCCAATTCCAGAAACTTGTGTTGACCGATGATCTGGCCTTACGCCGACGACTGGAAAGCCAAGGTGCAACAGTGGTCGGATCGGTAGGTGTGTTGGTGCGAGCTTACACAAACGGCCACCCCAAGCGCGACGAACTGGAAAGCGCAGTAGATGCGCTTTTCACTACCAGCACCCTGCACATGAGTCGCGCTTTTAGAACTTATGTCCGCCGTTTGCTAGCCGATCTACCGTGAGAGCGCCGGAGAGCACCACTATGTTCACCATTATTTACCGCGACAAAAAGTGGGAGTTGAAGGACGGCATGACCGTCCGTGACGCCATCCTCAAAGTAGGGTTGGATGTGGAGGCCGTCTTGGCTGTGCGCGATGGCAAGCTGATCAACGAAGAGACCATCACCCGCGACGGCGACGTGATCAAGCTGGTGGCGGTGGTCTCAGGAGGGTGAGGATTCGGTATGAAGCTCACACCCCGGCAATGGATTGGTGTCATTGCCGTCTTGGTCACGGCCAATCTCATCGTCTTTGGTAGCTTGATCTGGCTAGTGATTAGCGAACTGGAGCCCATACCCTCTGGACCGGCGGAGGTGGAACTGGCTGCCAGCCCGACGATGGTAGCCCAAGTTACGCCCACTCTGAGGCCCACCTTCACCCCCACCCCCGGCGCAGCACAGCCCTCTCCGACCAGCACACCCCTTCCGCCGTCTACGCCTGCACCTGCCGGCACTGCTGCGGCGACAAATACCCTCACCCCCACCTCGCCTCCAACGGATACCCCGACGCCCACCGATACCGTCGCTCCAACCAATACCTCGACGCCCATTCCCACCGAGACCGCAACACCGACCAGTACCCCAACTCTCACCCCCACCCTGACGGACACCCTCACGCTCGTTCCCACCAAGACCGCCACCCCAACTCCGGTCCACACCCCCACTGCCACGCGAACGCTTACCCCCACCCCCTGGCCCACCGTCGCTCCTGTGGCCGAGGTTAGGGTGCTCTCCGCCAGCAGCGACCGGATTGACTTGAGGTGGAGGCCAGACACAGACTCAGAACCCCTGAGCTACCGCATTTATTGGGACATGGGTTTGGGCCTGGGCTTATACACCTACAAGACCGGCGTGGAAGAAACGCGCTACAGCGACCTGAATCTGCGCCCCGGCACCACCTACCGCTATCTGATCGCAGCCTATGATGGCCGCCGCGAATCGCCCGCCCGCGAGGTGCTGGTCACCACCCGCGCCCGGCCCGCACCGGCAGCGATGGCCACGGCCGGGCCCACTCCCACACCGCAGCCGTCGCCTAGCCGGCGACCGACGGCCACACCTACACCCACTGCGAGCCCTACACCTACCTCTACGCCCAGACCGAAGCCCACGCCGTCGCCCACCAAGCAGCTTACAGCCACCCCCACATCCGCTCCAACGCCCCGGCCATCGCCCACCCGGCGACGGATCGTGGCCACTCCCACCCCCCTGCCGCCCGACACCGTCCTCCTGGGCCTTATGAGCAGTCACGATTACGAGGACGACCTGGGTTTCATCACCATCGTGGGCGAGGTGCGCAACGACCTTCAAATGAACGTGGGCAAGGTTCTGGTAGCAGCCACCTTCTATAACGCCGGTGGAGATGTCATCGAAGAAGCTTCTACCTCTACTATGGCCGACATCCTCCTGCCTGGCCAGCGCTCGCCTTTTGCTCTCACTTTGCCCAGGCCGGCGGACTTGTGGGAGTACAGTCTGCGTATCACGGCCCGGCCAACCCTGGAGCAGCCGCTGACGGGTCTGGAGGTGATTCAGAGCCACGCTTATGAGGATGGAGTGGGTTTCTACCACGTGGCGGGCGAGATAGAGAACGCCGGTCAAAGAACCGCCAACCGCGTGCAGGTCATCGTCACCCTCTACGACAAGTGGGGTAAAATCGTCAACGCGGGCTTTGTCTACAGTGAGCCCCGGCGTGTCAGGCCAGGCGAGAAAGCGGCCTTCGATTGCTCTTTCAATTATTACCCTCTGGTGAAAGAGTACGTCATTCAAGTGGAAAGAGATTGAAAGGACGCAACCATGGACCCAGTTCAACTGTTCGACATCATTCAAAGCTTTATCCAGGCTGATACCTGGGCTGCCTCGCAACGTATCATCGAGGCTCACCCTGAACTGTTGAGTGACGAGGCCGACCGGTTGCTGGGCCAACTGGTGGCCCTCGCCCGCCAGCAGGATGACACCCAGGCCGGAGGTGCTTTCACCGAGGCCCGCCAACTGCTGGCCCGCTGCCGCCAGGTAGGAGTGAAAGCCGCCTTTGCGGAGAGGGCAGCGGAAAGGGGCGAGATTCCTTCTGAACTGGAAGCGTTTTTGACCGCGCTTCCACCCGAACAGCGACAGATTCTTTTGGATGCGATGGAGCTTGATGGCTCTTGAGCTGTTTTCCGCACGAGCAAAAACGCTGGTGTCCGGCAAGCAAGGATGAGAAATGGAAGGCAACCTGCACACGACAGCTATGGGCATTTTGCCCCACACGGATGTTGATGCGGCCCTGAAACTGGCCCTGAGCTTGGACATCCCTTTCTGGCCACAGTTGCCCAAGGTCAGCTTCTACGAGGACATGTATGCCCAGATGTCCGAGGGCTTCCCAGGGGTCAGGCTGGACCTGGAGGGCGAGCGCATCCTTTTCGACACGAGCCGCTTCTACGAGGAGTTGCTGCTTTACGCCGAGGCCAGCAGCGAGCCCGGTTACTTTGCTTTGCGTCCGCCTTACTCTGCGGTCTATGAGCGCTTCTTGGCCTGCGACCTGGAGCGATACCCGGCGGTCCGAGGCCAGGTCATCGGCCCTATCAGCTTTGGCCTCAAGGTGGTGGACGAGAACCTCAAGCCCATCATCTACAACAGTGACGTCAAAATCGTCCTGTTCGAGTTCATGTTGCACAAGGCCAACCACCAGCTCCGGCAGCTTCGGGCCCGGAACCCCAACGCTTTCGTTTGGCTGGACGATCCCGGCCTGGAGCTTTTGTTCACCAGCTTTACCGGCTATGTGGATTT
>JAOZOT010000040.1:0-6229 GCA_029933115.1 Anaerolineae bacterium
AGAAGCACTACCTGCTCTCCCACGGAGTTGAGCTTGAGCCTGGCACTGTACCTAGATGACTGCGCCTTCTCTCACGAACTGAGAAGGCTACTGCTCGAAGCTGGCCACGATGTGGAAATCCCCGCTGATGTACATCCTCCACTCACCGGTGAGGACGATGCAGTCCATTTTGCCCATGCCAAAGCAGTCGGCCGTGCTATTCTTACCTTGAACCCAAGGGATTTCAAAGAACTGCACGACCAGGACTCTGACCATTCTGGTATTCTCGCCGTATATCAGGACAACGACCCGGCCAAAGACATGAGCTATCGTCAGATTGTCCAGGCGATAGCCAATCTGGAGAGCATTGGGTCACCATTGCCGGAGGGTTCTGGTCACTCAACGCTTATAACTGGTAGGACTGTATGGGCAAACTCATGCACCTTGCAGCCAGGGCGGCTGCTCTTTTTTGTTATGTGTAGCCACGAACAACTATGCGAAGAATTGTGGACCTGAGCGGCTCCGACTGGCAATTCGGCTGCGTCCCGCAGAAATCCATCAACTGTGAAAACGCTAACGACTGCTATCAAGTGGCTGAATGGTTGCCGGCTACAGTGCCGGGCAACGTGCGCGCCGACCTCCTGGCCCTGGGTTGCATCAGCGACCCTTTCTACGGCCTGAACAACGAGGACAGCCGGTGGGTTGAGCAGTGGGACTGGTGGTACAGGAAAGACCTCTCCTTTCAGTTGGGTGAAGGAGAGCGGGCTTTCCTTGTCTTCGAGGGCGTTGATTATATTTCGGCCGTCTACTTCAATGAGGTAGAGCTCGGTCGCCACGAGGGTATGTTTTCCCGGCAGGTCTACGAGATTACCAATGCGGTGAGGCGGAAAGAGGCAAAGGGAGGATACCCCCCAAACCCCCCGGCAGGGAGACCCCCCTGCACCCCCAACCCGCCTCATGAGTCTGTCGTAGCGGTTCGCATCTGGGGCTCCGCTGCCCTGCCCAACCCCCAATTGACCGCGTGGCAGAGGCTTTGGAACCGGATGAGTAGCATCCTGCTGCCGAAATTCGAAGCTTTCCCCGACCGCATCCACACCCTCAAATGCCAGATGGGTTTCGGCTGGGATTTTGCCCCCCGCCTGCGCACGATGGGCATTTGGGATAACGCCTATCTCGTCGTGACGCGTGCTGTGTTCATCAGAGATGTCTTCGTTCAGTACGAGATAGAGGGGATAAAAGATAATGGGCAAAGGGCAGAATCGGGCCGGGTGCGGCTGCACCTGGAGCTCGATACGGATAGTGAGCAGGCAGCCAGGGCCCTGGTCACAGTCAGGGGGAAGAACTTTCAGAGCGACGAACTGCGCTTTGTTTTTGACCTGTCGCTGAGCCAGGGCTTGCAAGTCAAAGAAATCGAGTTCAACATCGAGAGCCCCCGCCTCTGGCAGCCCTGGGAGCGCGGCTTCCCTCACCTCTACGAAGTCAAGGTGGATATCTGCGCTCCGGCTCCCTCGGTTCTCTCGGATTCCCTGCTCACCACCTTTGGCTTGCGCACCGTCGAACTGGCCCCTAACAATGACGCACCGTCGGACACTCCCCCCTGGACCTTTGTCATCAATGGTCACCCTCTGTTCATCCGCGGGGCCAACTGGGTGCCGGTGGACGCTCTGCCAGGGAGGGCAAGGCGAGAGGACTATGGCCAACTCCTCAGCCTGGCCAAAGAGGCAGGTATCAACATGCTGCGTGTCTGGGGTGGTGGGCTGCGAGAGAAGCAGGCTTTTTACGACCTCTGTGATGAACTGGGCCTTTTGGTCTGGCAAGAGTTCCCTTTCGCCTGCGTCTTCTTTGGCCACTTTCCCCGCCACGAGTCCTTCCTGAACCTGGCGCGAGGAGAATGTACAGCCATCGTGCGGCAACTGCGAAACCATCCCTCTTTGGTCCTGTGGTGCGGAGGCAACGAGTACAGCCCCAGGCGCAACCGAATTTTGATTGAAACCCTGAGGGCAGCAGTAGCAGCCAACGATGGCCGCAGGCCGTTCAAGGCCGTCTCGCCGGGCCGTGGGGATAGTCACAACTGGCGGGTCTGGCACGGCAAGCACCATGTGCGCCATTATCGCCGGGATGAGGCCCTGTTCGCCAGCGAGTTTGGCTTGAGCTCCGTCCCAGAGCTGGTTTCCCTCCAGAAGTTTCTCCCTGCTGAGCACCTGTGGCCCCCAGGCGAGTGCTGGCGCTACCACCACGCCGAATTGGACAAGCTACGCCGCTACGCCCGACCCTGGCTGAAAGACGAATCCGCGTCCCTGGCCCAGTTCATCGAAGCTACCCAGAAGGCCCAGGCCCTCGGCCTGCAGGTAGCCATCGAGCACTTCCGCCGCCGCAAATATCGAGCCGGCGGAGTTCTGCTCTGGCAGTTCAACGAGCCCTGGCCCGCCATCTGTTGGAGTCTGGTGGACTTTTACCGCCGCCCCAAACTGGCCTACCACAAACTCAAACAACTTTACAATCCTGTCCTAATCAGCCTGGATTACCCTCTCATCAGGTACAAGCCAGGCACAATGCTGAGAGCCGCTGTCTGGGCCATCAATGATCTCCTGAAATCCTTTGGGGACTGCGAACTGAGAATCCTCCTCGACGGCGAAGAGATCTTCTCCCAGGTGATAGACCTGCCTCCCGACTCCTGCCGCCTCGTTAGTCACATTGAGCACCCTTTGCCCGATGGAAGCCAACATCTCGAGGCCAAGCTATCTTGCCAGGGTCAGCTCATCTCAGCCAATGACTACGATTTGCAGTACTACGATCCGACCGAGGCCAGCTTGCTCGACCGATTCCGTTCCTGGGTAGGCGAGATGGCTGTGCGCTAGGCATTTTACACATTTCGTGGGAGCAATGCGCTATGGATACATGCACCAACCGACGGCTCTGGGTTGATTGGCTCATCGCTCTGCTCATCTTGGCTCTGGCCTTGGCTGTCTACAACGCCACCCTGACGCCCAGCCTGTCCTACAAAAGCCCCGATGGCAACGAACTGGCCACGATTCCTTACATCCTGGGGTTGGCTCACTCCACCGGCTACCCCCTCTACACCTGGCTGGGCAAACTTTTCACCTACATCCCCATCGGCGACATAGCCCACCGCGTGAACTTGATGTCGGCTGTGCTGGGTGCGGCCGGGGTGGCCGTCCTCTACGGCATCGTGCTGCTCATCACCGGACGCCGTCTGGTAGCGGCCTTCACCGCCCTTCTCTTCGCCTTCTCCCTGGCCTTCTGGTCTCAGACGGGTATCGCCGAGGTGTACGCACCCAACGTTTTCATGGTCACATTGACGGTGTGGCTGTTGCTGAAGTGGGGAGAAGAAGAGGAACGAGTCAATGAGGCAACAGGTCAACGAGGCTCTTCACCCCCCGTCTACTTCTTGGCTTTTTGCCTCACTTTTGGCCTGAGCCTGGGCACCCATCTATCCAACCTGGGTTTTGCGCCGGCCTTTGCTCTATACATCCTGCTGGTGAACTGGCGGATGGTCTACCGGCGGCCCTGGGTGCTCCTGCTTGGGGCGACGCTGTTCATCTTGGGATGCTTGCAATTCCTATGGCTGCCCTACAAGGCCTATACCCTGAATGACCCTCTGATGAGGAGAAACGCGCCCAGAACCCTGGAGGGCATCTACCGCTATACCCTGGGCGCTTTCCCTCAAATGAAATTTGCCTTCCCTTTGCAGGCTATCCCCGACCGCATCGTACTCTACCTCTACCTGCTGCAGCAGAACTTTGGGCTCTGGGGCATACTGCTGGGTCTCTACGGCATGATGGAGATGGTTTTCCGTGACGTCAAAAAGTTCTACCTCTTCATCGGCATGTATCTGGTGCACGTCTTCTTCTTTATCCAGTATCGGGTCTTTGACCTGGACGTTTTCTTCATCCCGGCTCATCTGCTGTATGTGATTTTCATCGGGTATGGCGTCTATCGGCTCGTGGAATATCTTTTCCTCCTGGCCAGAAAGGTAGCCGAGGGGACTGAGGGGAGGCTGTGGCGAGTGGCTTTGAATGTGGGGTTGGCCCTCCTTCTGGCTTTCCCCGTGGCCGGCGAGGTGCGAGCCAACTGGGAGGCCAATGACTACTCCGAGGACATGGCTATAAACGACTTTTACGAGAACGTGTGGGAGATTCTGCCTCAGGGGAGTATCCTCATCGGGCGGAGCGGCGTTTTCGGCTACGACATGTTCTACTGGCGGCTGGTCTACAACGTGCGTCCCGACGTGCTCATTCCCATGCTTGAGGGGCCACGGCCTTCCCCTGAAACGATAGCGGAGGTCGGACCCATCTACACCACCCAACCTCCCGATCCTCAGCGGGCCGGTCGCGGGCCCTGGTCGCCTCCTCCCGATCTGCTGAAACCCGGCAGTTGGTACATCCCGGTGCTCCTGGGGCAAGGTGGCACTTCCCCTCGTGGTCACTACATCAGCCTGACCCTGTATCGGGTCAGTGCTGAGCCGCCGGATTTGGTGGTCCAACAGGCTCGGCCGGAGCACGTAGTAGGTCAGTCGTTGGGCGGCCTGGAATTGGTGGGCTACGATCTGGAAGAGGGCGAGGTCAGCCAAGGGGGCCGCTTGCACCTGACCCTGTATTGGCGCGTGCGGAAGCCAGAGCGGGTTCTCATCGCCACCTCTCTGGGCGACACCGCCCTGGAAGCCCATGACCTGGGCCTGGGCAACCTGCAACGCTACGTGAAAGAATACCGCCCGCCGCGCCAGGGCATCGTGGTCGAGGATTACCTGCTGGTCGTGCCCTCGCACACCCCTCTGGGTTCCCAGACCCTCAGCGTGGGTTTGCAGAAGCCCTTCCGTTTTGGAGAAGAGGCAGAGGCAGAAGAGGTCATCGAGCTCACAGAAATCGTTGTAGTTGACAAGAACGAGTCTTTGTCGTAAAGTATGAACACCGATATCGCCCTGCTTAATGGGCTGAAAGCAGCGGTGGCAGCTATCGAACGAGAACGGAGGAAGGGGTGAAGTGAAATGAGCATGACGGTTCGCCTTTGGCCGATTTGGAGGTGCGTATGTCCACAACGCAGAAACTGCTGATTGCCGGTGGAGTGTTCACTGTGGTGGTCATCGTCGCCATCGCCACCTTCTCCCTGGGGGTATACGTGGGAGAGCACGGCTGGACAGCAGGGCCGCCGTCCGTAGCCGGCCCAGGTGGCCCCCCTCAAGGGCCCGCCGGTGGTGCGCCTCCGGCCCGGCCGCCAGGCGGGCAGCCGCCAGGAGGAGGTCCAGGCCAGCCGTCCTTTGGCCCACCTGGCGACTTGCCTCCCGGGAGGCCAGAGGTGATTGGCCGGGTGCGGAGTGTGGCTGGCGACAGCATCACTCTGAACACCCCCCAAGGCCCGCGGTTGATAACAATTAGCGACGAGACCGAAGTCAAGCGAGCAGAGGGTGGGGAAAAAGCCAGCCTGGAAGACATCGAGCCAGGCACGCCCATTGCCGTCTTTGGCCAGTTCAATGGCGGGGGCCGGACCCTGCTGGCTCAGGTGATCGTCATCTTGCCACCATAGGAGTACCCTGATTGCGAAAAATGAAGACCATCATCTTTGTGTGCACAGGCAACATCTGTCGCTCGCCCATGGCCGAAGCGCTTCTCAAGCGTATCCTGGCTCGTGAGGGCCTGGCGGCGGAATACACGATACGCTCGGCCGGCGTGTGGGTGGCGGAAGGCCGTCCGGCCAGCCCCTATGCTATCCAAGTCATGGCAGAGCGGAATATTGACATCCGCAGCCACCGTGCCCACAACCTGACCCAGGCCGACGTGGAAGAAGCCGACTTGATACTGACCATGACCTCAGAGCACACAGAAGTCATAGAAGCGCTGCTTCCTCAATACAGGTCCAAGATTCACCGCCTGAGCGAGATGGCAGGAAGACATTACGACATAGCCGACCCCATAGGCGGCCCCCTGCAAGAGTATCTTCGGTGTGCTGATGAACTAGAAGAGCTCATCGAGCAGGGCTACCCCCAAATATTGAAACTTGCCGAAGGCGGGTAGTCCCCCCGGTCAAATGCCGGCGCGCCTTTGCTGCTTTCGAGGAGGTCTGGTTCGTAGTGGCGACTTCGCTTTCCATCATCCTAAACGGCTAAAGTCGTAGCCACGAACAAAAACCTCAAGGTGTAGTGGTTCGTAGTGGCGACTTCAGTCGCTTTCCATCATCCTGAACGGCTAAAGTCGTAGCCACGAACAAAAACCTCAAGGTGTAGTGGTTCGTAGTG
>JAOZOT010000040.1:6329-15669 GCA_029933115.1 Anaerolineae bacterium
GCGACTTCAGTCGCTTTCCATCATCCTGAACGGCTAAAGCCGTCGCCACGAGCAAAAACGCCAGTGTCCAGTACATAAAAAGGGGACCTTGTGGTCCCCTTCGTTGCGCTATCTGCCTGCCGCTACCACCCCGCTATGAACTTTTTCCACTCCCTATTGTATTTCAAGTAATGTCCAAAAAGGTAATCTCCTGTGGCTCTGGGCTCGTAAGGGCGTCGCAGCAAGCTCATGTGAGCTTCTTGGAGCGTCTTGCCCCCTTTTCGGCGGTTGCAGGCCGGGCACGCACTCACCAGATTCTCCCAACAGTACTGCCCCCCACGGTGACGAGGCACGACGTGGTCCACCGTCAACTGTCTGGTTTCCTGTCCGCAATACTGGCAGGTATAGTTGTCCCGCCGAAAGATCTCCCGGCGGTTCAACTTTACCCGAGGGCGCGGGCGCTGGATCATGTAGCCCAATCTAATCACTGAAGGGCGGGGGTAGACGGCAGAGGGCGTCCGGATATAACCACGCCCATTTTCTACCACCTCGGCCTTGCCGATGACGAGCAGCACCATGGCCCGCTTGGTCGTGCAGACGTTCAGAGGTTCGTAATTCAGATTGAGTACCAGAACCGGCAAGTCCAATTGCGACATAAGTTGCACCCATTATACCCCATCCTATCCCCTTTGTCAACTTGTTTTTCAGGGAATGGCTTGCGCCGCGAAGCCCCCCGAAGAGGGAAGGTTGCCCCACTGCTCTGCCCACACAAAGTCTCCAGCTTTCCTTTTTCGCAAAAGTGGAGTATAATTTCAGCACCACTCCATGATTCAAAGGTGAAACATGCGTCCCATTTTCCCTTTCTCGGCTATCGTCAACCAAGACAAGATGAAGATGGCTCTCATTCTCAACGCCATCAGCCCTCAGATTGGTGGGGTGTTGATTCGCGGCGAGCGAGGGACGGCCAAGTCTACCGCCGCGCGCGCCCTGGCCGCCCTGCTCCCGGAGATTGACGTAGTGTCCGATTGCCCCTTCAATTGTGATCCCCTCCACCCCGAAACCCTCTGCGACAATTGCCGCGCTCGGGTAGAAGGAGGCGAGCCCCTGCCCGTAGCTCGGCGCAAGACCCGTTTTGTGGATTTGCCGGTCAGTGCCACCGAAGACCGGGTGGTGGGCACCCTGGACATCGAACTGGCCATCAAGAAAGGCGAACGGCACTTCCAGCCGGGGGTGCTGGCCGCAGCCAACCGAGGCCTGCTCTACGTTGATGAAGTCAACCTACTGGATGACCATGTGGTTGATTTGCTGCTGGACTCGGCAGCCATGGGCGTCAACGTAGTGGAACGAGAGGGCATCTCCTTTTCTCATCCGGCCCGCTTCATTCTGGTAGGCACGATGAATCCAGAGGAAGGCGAACTGCGCCCTCAACTTTTGGACCGTTTTGCTCTCTGTGTGGAAATCAAAGGCATCACCGACCCCCGAGCTCGCATGGACATCTTGGAACGTTGCATCGCTTTCGAGCGTGACCCCGAGAGCTTTGTTGAAGAATGGGAAGTCCACGACAAGCGCCTGTCGCAGGAGATTGCCCGCGCCCGCGTCCTTCTGCCCGATGTGACTTACGATGAAACCGACCTCTACGCCATCGCCGAGCTCTCGGCCGGTTTGCAAGTAGATGGTCACCGTAGCGACATTGTCATCCTCAAAACAGCTCTGGCTCACGCTGCTTACGCCGGGCGCGACCGCATTAACAAAGAAGATATTCTGATAGCAGCCAGCCTGGCCCTGCCCCATCGTCTGAAGAAGCAGCCCTTCCAAGAGACAGAACTGCGTTTTCAGGAACTTGAGGAAAAGTTGGCAGAAGCACGCGCTGAATTGAGCGAAGACCAGAAAGCGGAGCCTGTCCCCGTGAGCCAGGCCTCCGTCTCGCCGGTAAAAAAAAAGAGCCTAGCGACGAGGCAGAAGCTTCCGGCGAAATCTCCTACGGGGCTCCTCTGAAAGGACACGAAGCTGTGCCCTTGGGCCAGCCTCGCACGAGCGAAGCTGAGATGCCGGTGGACATCGGCGAGGTCTTTAAACCCAGGCGGCTGGAGACTCCCCTGGACAAATTGACCCGACGCACCGCCGGCAAGCGCAGCTTCACCCGAACCGAACGCAAGCGAGGGCGCTACATTCGGAGCCGCCCCGCCCGGGGCAAGCTCAACGACATCGCCTTCGACGCCACCATCCGTCAGGCGGCCCCCTATCAAATCCGCCGCCAGCGCAATGATGAGGTAGCTTTTGCTATCACTTCCTATGACTTGCAGCGCAAGGTCCGCGTGCGCCGGGCGGCCAACCTCGTCCTTTTCGTGGTGGATGCTAGTTGGTCCATGGCTGCCTCTGAGCGGATGGTAGCCACCAAGGGAGCCATCATGTCCCTGCTGATGGATGCCTACCAGCGGCGCGATCAGGTAGGGTTGATCATCTTCCAGAAGGAAGAGGCACGGCTTGTCCTGCCACCCACCTCCAGCGTCGAACTGGCCCAGAAGGCCCTCAAAGACATCCCCGTCGGTGGCAAAACCCCCCTCTCCAGCGGATTACTCCTTGCCTATCGAGTGCTCCAGAAAGAGATGCATCTCAACCCCGAAGTCATGCCCCTCATGATCCTCCTGACCGATGGGGCAGGTAACGTCTCCCTGACCGACATGCCTGCTTACGAAGAGGCCATCAAAGTGGCCGAACTGATCCGACAGAGCAACGTGCGCTCCGTAGTCATCAACATGGAGCACATTCCCTTTGACCGGGGACTGGCGCAAGGGCTGGCCGAGGCGCTGGGAGGCCCTTGCTACACTCTGCGGGAACTCAGGGCTCAGGAGCTTTATCGAACAGTGCGGGATGAACTGGAGGGTTGAGAACGCGGCAGACCGGCTTCCCTACCTCCCGAACAAGCGCTCTTCCACCTCACTGGGCTGCAGGCCGACAACAGAAATCATCTTTTGCTGGGAGGTCCGACCGGCCACGATTTCTATCTGGCTCTTCCGTATCTTCAGCCGCTCGGCCAGCAATTCTATGAGAGCCTTATTGGCCGCGCCCTCGACCGGCGGGGCCGTCACCCGCACTTTGAGAGCGTTGCCGGTAACGCCCTCGACCTCGTTTTTGCCGGCACGCGGGATGACGCGCACCGGAAAAGCAGCACCCCTCTCAGCCTCGGTGATCTGGAATTTACGGGGCTTTCTGACTTTTGACTTATCGGCACTCATAGGCTAATTACCTCCTTAGAAGTGCATGTGGTGCGATGCTCTACAGACCGCTCAAGATGAGAGCCCGGATGATTTGTCGAATGATGTCTATAAGGATCAGGGCCACTATGGGACTGATGTCTATCATACCCAAAGAGGGGATGACATCGCGCAGGGGGCTCAAAATAGGCTCGGTGATCTGGTAGAGAAAAGCGACAACAGGGTGGTATGGATCAACGCGAAACCACGAGAGCAACACTCGGGCCAGAATGGCCAGCTCGAGCAAGGTGAAAAGAACGTTAACAAAGGTGTAGAGCCAGAACATCCTGATTCAATCCTCCTCCCCCAAGGTCAACCCTATTACTACTGCAAAGCGCCCTGTGAGGCCGTTGTCGGCCCGATGAGAGAAGAACTCGTCGTTGTGGCAAGCGGTGCATAGGCCCGACACTTCCACCTGATGGACGCCCATAGCAGCCAACTGGAGCCGATTGGCTTCCCATAAATCAAAGTGGCAGGAACCATCCCCTTGCCGGCAGAGCAGTTGAGGTTGAGAGGGAAAAACCTTGTTGACCAATTCTGCCACATCCCCACCGATTTGATAACAGCAAGGGCCGATGGACGGGCCAATGCAGGCAATGAGATCGGCCGGGCGGCTACCGTAGACCTCCACCATTGCTTCGACCGTTTTCTGGACGGCTCTACCGAGAGTGCCCTTCCACCCGGCGTGGGCCAGGCCGACAGCCCGCTGAACGGGATCGTAGAAGAGAATGGGCACACAATCGGCGAAACGGAGCATGAGGAACACGCCGGGAGTGTTGGTGACCAGAGCGTCAGTCTGGAGAGCAACGCGGCCCCGGTCTTTGGGTCCGACCACAGCCACGTTGGCACTGTGCACCTGGTAGGCCGTGGCGATGTCGGCCCGGCGGATGCCCAGAGCCCGACAGATAAGGTCATGGTTAGCATCCACGGCTTCCTGGTCGTCGCCCACCGAACTGCCCACGTTCAGCCAATGATAAGGAGGGTGGCTAATCCCACCCAGCCGGGTAAAGACGCCGTGGATGATCTCTCCACAGGCTGCCAGGCTATGGAAGCGATAGTAGAGAAGACCGTTGCTTTCCTCTCGCCGCAAGGCCCAGATCTCCTTCCAAGTTGACTATAAGTGTAGCACAGAAAGGGAGGAAAGGCAAGCTCACCCAAACTCCGAAGCCAAGGCCTCCGCAACTACAAACCGCCCTGCATAGTAGCGGGGCGGTCTGCAGAACTCTATCAGCCTACTATTTCGAGATAGTCGCTGCCAGGCAGTCGAACTCTTCCCAGGCCAGCAAAAAGCCATCTACAGTGAGACGAGTGGGGCCACTGTCCAGCGCGGGATCATGCAATACCACATCAGTTGAGGTGACAGCAGTCAACACCAACGCGTGGAAACCACTGAAATCAGCCCAGGGTAACAAATCGGCCCGCACGAAGACAATGGGGAACAGACCACTCTCCAAATCAAGCTGTAATTCGTCGAGTGAGGATGGCCCAAATTGCACCCGGTAGCCCAGCCCACTCAGGCGTGTCACCCGGCCGGCCGGTGTGCCAAACTCGTAGCTGCCCAGGATGGCAGCCAGTTGCGCTTCAGTGCGTTCGTCGCCCAGTGCGGCCAATACCATCCGGGCACAGGCCTGCAGACAGGCACCCGGACTACTCTGCCGGTAGTGTGGCACCGGTGTAGAGGCGACGGGCATGTTGGATGATCCTTTCTTGCGCGGCAGGGCTGATCAGCAAATCTCCAGTACGAGCGTCCACATCTACCGTACCCACCTGTCCCAGATCGCCCAGGTCTGGCAACGAAAGCACGACAGGCACACGCCAGACAATCTGTTCACCGGCGATGGCTAACTCGGGGTCACGCGCAATCAGTCCGGTGCCCAGTTCTGCCACGACCTGACAGTTTACCTGACGTCGGGCATCCTCAGCAGTCACGTTCAGCGTGACAACCACGTGAAAACTCAGATGAATGGGGGCTGTTTTTGGAATGGATTCTGGATCCACAAATACGGTCGTCATCCTTGGACTCCCACCGATCGCTCTAGCAGCAGTTGAATGCGTCACACGACGCATACTATGGTTATAGTATACCACCCTTTCCCGGTCGGGTCAAAACACTCGGCGCGTATGAGAGGGGTGAGACTACAGCCCTACTTGTAGTCTGCCAGATGACGCACGGTACCGATGATTTCCTGGGCTGAAAGTGAGTGCAGCAGATTCAGCGTGCGCCGCACCATTTCGTTTATCTCCTTCGCCGACTGCTTTACCAGCAATTGAATACGTCATGCGGCACGTACCACAACTGTAGTTACCACTCCTTCCTGGTCGGGTCAACAACCTTCTCTCCTCGTGGTAGAGGAGCAAGAATCAATGGACCCTTCGGGTCGGCAGATATAGCCAACTTGCCAGAGAAGAGGAGAGCTGCTATAATGCGGACAAACTGTACTGTGAGGTAATAGGTCATGAGTTTCGCTACTGCGCCGACAAAACGAGTCAAGCAAGCAGCCACACTCATCCAACGGTTCACACTCGAGGAGTTACGCCAGCTTGCTGCACTGGTACCCGAGCTGGAACTGGTCGAGCGAGGAAGGCGGCTCTCGGAGGCTGCCCAGGCTTATTATCACCAAGAGCTAGAGCAACTGGGAGAAGCCTATCCTCCGCTGGGAGACGATGAGCCGTTCGTGGGAGGGCTGACTGTAAGCCAGTACTTCGCTCTGCCCGAGGAAGAGCAGGAACGTCTCTGGAACGCCGAGTTCGCGATGGATATTGACGATTTCGAGGAGCACGAGGTCCGTCCCAATGCTTACATTCCTGCTCGACAAAAACGTTGTGCGTAGAGCCATAGGCGGTCTGCGGCGGATCTCGTCGCCGACCCCCGAAGAGGCCACTGTGCTTGAGTTCCTGTTCCGCGCTCAGGCCATCAATGCCCAACTCTTCATCTCCCAGGAAACGGTCAATCTGCTGAAGCGTTACGCCTCCCGCCGTGAGGCCCAGTTCTTACTATCGCTGACCAAGGTGCTACTGGCAGCACCCTATTTCAAGCGCTGGGCACGGCGAGTCCGAGAGGAAGGATTCAGCCGGGAAGATGCTAAAGTGCTAGGGCTGGCGACCTTCGGCACGCCTGAAACGGGAGAACTCTTAGGCGTTGAGACGATTGTCACCCTGGACCGCCCTTTGACCCGGCACTACACGTCAACCCTTCCCGTGCTCCAGAGGAAGCTGGCAGCAATGGCAATGGACCTACCAGCACCATTCTGCTATGCTTCACTGCCCAACTTGAAAACTCCTTACGAGGTGCTGAGTGCCATAGAGAGATTGATAGCCGATGAGTGCTGAGGCGCAGGTTACGGGTACTCAATAGTCGGAGACCAGCTCCAGTAGCCGGCCGGGAATTCGCCCTTGTCCCGCAAGTCCATGATGCACGAACCACTGATGACGTAGCTGTACGTGCCAGGTGTGATCTCTATGACCCTTTCCTCACCCGCCTCGAAGTCGAACTCTGTGCCAGCAATGGCAAGGGTGATGGAACAAGGGATATTGTTTGTCACTTTTATGTTACATACGCTGATGGGCGTGCTGGTGGCTGTTGGGGCCGGCGTCGGGGGCAGAGGTGTTGGCGTATCGGCCGGCGCTGGGGCAGGTGTGGCGGTGGGCGCTGTTGTAGGTGTGTCCGTCGGCAGCGGTGTGGCGGCAGGCGTATAAGTAGGGCTCAAAGTTGGACTCGGAGTTGGCGGAAGGGCCGTTGTTGCTGAGGTCGGGACTCCGATGGGTTCAGTCAGGCCGCTCGGCGACTGCACGGCCAATGTCAGGGTCGGTGATGGCGGTGGCGGCAGCGGAGTTGGCGATCCCGATTGGACGAAGATGACGGTGGGAAGTGGCACCTGAGTCTGCCCAGTTGCGCCCTCGCAAGCGACAAGCGCCAGGAGAATCAGGCAAAATATGATCGGCAGCGTCCTTTTCACAGGTGGGTCTCCTTGATGTAATCTAAAAATCCACATACTCTCGCTTTACCAGTCTCTCTCGATCAACCCCTAGCACATCCAACAGCTCTGTGAGCAACTGAGCTTTCCTCTCGGCGTCACTGCCGGACCAGGTGCGGCTTTTAATCTCCAGAAGAACCTGGTCATATCGTGGCTCCAGAAGCCTGTCCAGGTTGATCTCGAAGCGCACCCTTTTGTACATGATGTGGAACCGCCGACGGTGCTTGGTGATCTCCTTGATTTCATCAGGCTGGAAGTATTCCCGATAGAACCGCAGGGAGCGGTCGGCGGTTGACCTGAAGCGCAGACGGCTGAGGATGACCGAGTCGGCGTACTCACGCTCCTTGGTCGGTCCCCTGAGGGTCAGGCTGTAGCCTGGCTTGACCTCCATCCCCTGCCCCACCGGAATGTCCTCACGGTAACGCAGATGCCCCTTGTCGGGATCGGCGAAGAGAAAATAAGTGTCGTACTGCCTGTACTCGCTTCGCCTCACGATTTCAATAGGCGGCCGGTGCAAAGCGGCCCAAATAGCCTCTTCCTCAACTTCCGCCTTGACCTGAACTTCGTAGATTTCCCTTTCCTCCAACCCACCGATGGCTACCATCTTGTCCAAGAGATCCTCTTCCCGTTTGGCCATGAAAGTGTTGATCTTCCGAGCGATTCGCTGGGCCTGGGCGATGATCTCCGCCTCATCCACTGTCAGCAACCGGCGGTCCCGCATGAGGAAGCGACCGTTGACCAGAACGTGGCAGACGTCACTGCTTTTGCCGGCGTAGACCAGTTGGGAATAGAGGTTGTCGTCGGACAGTTGGAAGCGAGGCACGACGTGGGGGCCGCTCAAGTCTACCACGGCGATGTCCGCTTTCTTGCCTGCCTCAAGGGAGCCGGTCAGATGGTCGAGCCGTAGAACCTGCGCCCCGCCGATGGTAGCCATGGCCAGGGCTTGGCGGGCGGGAACGGCCGTGGGGCTAGAGGAGAACCCCTTGGGCAGCAAAGCCGTCAGGCGCATCTCCTCAAACATATCCTGGTCGTTGTTGCTGGCCGGCCCGTCGGTGCCGATGGCCAGACGTATACCCAACTCCGACATACGCATCACATCGGCCACACCGCTGGCCAGCTTCAGATTGCTGGTAGGGTTGTGAACCACCCCTACCCCTCTGCGGGCCATCAGACGCATGTCTCCCTCGGTGACATGGACGCAGTGAGCCGCCACCACCTTGGCCTCCAGAAGCCCATGTTCATCCACCCAGGCGATGGGTGTCAGATGGTACCGAGCCTCGCTGTCCTCGACCTCTTTGCCAGACTCCGCCAGGTGGGTCATGAGGGGCACGTCGTACTCTATAGCCAGGCGTGCCGATTCCCGGAGAAGTTCGGGCGTGCAAGTATAGGGAGCGTGAGGACCAACGGTGGCTACGATCAACTCGTAATCCTTCCACCTTTCCATGAACTCACGGCAGTACCGCAACCCGTCCTCGTAAGTAGCAGCGTTGGGCGTAGGCATTTTCATGATAGTCTCAGCGCAGACCGCTCTCATCCCCACCTCGGCTGTGGCCTGGGCCACCTCATCCTCAAAGTAGTACATGTCGGCAAAGCAAGTCACCCCCGAGCGGATCATCTCGACACAGGACAGCAGCGTGCCCCAGTAACAAAACTCCGGGCCTACGAACTGCTGCTCCACCGGGAACATGTAGCCGTACAGCCAGACGTCCAGACGCAAGTCGTCGGCCAGGCCCCGCAGCAGGCTCATGGGCACGTGGGTGTGAGCGTTGATCAGACCGGGGATGATAGCTTGGCCAGAACAGTCCACGATCTCCTGAGCCTGGCATTGCCCGGCCAACTCTGAGGGACCAACAGCGATTATCTCGTCGCCTTTGATGGCCACTGCCCCCTCACTGAAGACCTTCCTTTCGGCATTCATGGTGATCACCGTGCCGTTGGTCAAAACAATGTCTGCTTCCATTGGCTGCTTCCCTTTCAGCGGGGATATGAGCGACGTTCGAGGCTGAGAAGCCCCTGCTCGAAATCAAGGGTGACTTTGAAGTGTCGCATGAAATTGAGCCCCAAGAGCCCTTTCACCCCTAAAGGCAGGGGGAGAGGCATGACGAGGAAGAGGACATCGCTCATTGTCTCAGT
>JAOZOT010000041.1:0-1534 GCA_029933115.1 Anaerolineae bacterium
GAGTCGCTAATGACCGGTGCTCTGCGGCTAAAAACGACTGAAGTCGTTACTACGAACGCCGCCCCCCGAATTTTCAGACACGCTCTGAGTTGAGGGTTGTAAGCCCAAAGTCCCTTTCACCTTGCGTGGCGAAAGGGACTTTGTCTAGGGTTGCAGATTCCGGTTGGTTCTCTCACCTCATTGTATTTTCAGAAGCACTTTCAGCGTCCCCTTTTTCTGCGCCTGCTCGAAAGCAGTCAGCCCCTCGTCCAGCGGATAGGTGGCGCTGATGAGCGATTCTACGTCCACCAGGCCGTCTTCTAGAAGGCGCAGGGCCGGAGCGAAGGGGCCACAGCGGGAACCGACCAGGGTGATCTCGTCCACCACCAACATGCTCAGGTTTACCTCCACATCGCCGTGGAAGGTGCTTTTGAGAACCAGGGTGCCTCGGGGTTTGACCATCCCCCGCGCAGCGGTGAACCCGCCGGGGTGGCCGGTGCAGTCTACCACCACATCGGCTTTCTCCGGGGGCAGCTCGTCGGCCAGGCGGGCGTCAATACCACGCTGCCGCAAAATGGCCAGCTTTTCCTCATGGTGGCCTCCCACCACCAGGTCGCAGCCCGTCAGCCCCAATACCTGAGCTACCAGAAGGCCCAGCTTGCCGTCGCCAAGGACCACCACCCGCATGGTGGGTTTTACCTGTACCTGCTCCAGGATTTCCAGCGCGGCGGCCAGAGGCTCGACAAAGACGGCAGCCTCGTCGTTGAGGGCCTGGGGTACAGTGTGCAGGTTGGCCATGGGCAAGATCAGGTAATCGGCGAAAGCTCCGTCGCGCCCCCAGATGCCCAGCGTGGTGCGGTGGGGACAATGGGTGGGTGCCCCGGCGCGACAGGTGGGGCACTCCCCGCAATAGCAGTTGATCTCACCCACCACCCGCCGGCCGACGAGGCTTTCATCGGCGCACTCTTCGACCACGCCCACGAACTCGTGGCCCAGCACGCCTTGGAAGCCCATGTAGCCGCGCACGATTTCCAGGTCGGTGTTGCAGATGCCGGCCAGCTTCACCCGCACCAGGGCCTCCCCCGGTGGGGGCTCAGGCCGGGGATAACCCTCGGCCAATCTCAGTTGTCCATCGTAAACCAGAGCACGCATAAATCCACCTTTCCGGCACCGGGGTAGGGCATTTGACCCTCCACCCGACTTGTGTTAAAATGTAGATAGCTGATAAGGAGACGACAGACCATGTCCGATCAAGCTGAAGCCGGGAGGCCGTCTCTACCTTTGGACGAGGCTGCTCTCGAAGCTCTGCAAGAGCAATTGTACACCCGCTTGCGGGAACCATTGTTGACTGCCCTGCGCGAGGAGATGCGCCTGGCGCAACCGGTGCCCCTTTACTACGATCGCTTCATCAACAGCGAGACCAGACGCCTGGAAGAAGCAATAGAGCGCAATGGCCGGCGCGTTGAAGAACTCAGGGAATACCTGGGCGCGGCCATCGCTCACAATGGCCAGCGCATCGAGGAACTCAAAGGCTACGTTGACCAACGCCTTGAGG
>JAOZOT010000041.1:1634-15615 GCA_029933115.1 Anaerolineae bacterium
AGTTCAAGGGTTACACCGACCGGCGCTCTGAGGAACTCAAAGGCTACGTTGACCAGCGCCTTGAGGAGTTCAAGGGTTACACCGACCGGCGCTCTGAGGAACTCAAAGGCTACGTTGACCAACGCTTTGAGGAGTTCAAGGGCTATACCGACCGGCGCTTTGAGGAACTCAAAGGCTACGTTGACCAACGCCTTGAGGAGTTCAAGGGCTACACCGACCGGCGCTTTGGGCGAATAGATGAGCGTTTTGAACGTTTGGAGAACAAGATAGACGCTATGGGCAAGGAACTCAGGAATTGGACCTTGGCTGCTGTGTCTATCATGGGTCTCCTACTTGCTGCCTTAAACTTTTTGCGCTAGACTTCGATCACCGGGTTGTCTTCCCGCAGGTAGCGACAGGCTACTTCTCCCCCGCAGAATTTCCTCACCAGTTCTGCCAATTCCCCACAGATGAGCTCTATCTCTTCAGCCGTTACCGGCGGCAGGCCGTCTACGTTGATGGCCACGTGTCTGGATTCGGGGGTCAGGATGGTGTGCTGAGCCTGCCGCCAGGTCCAACGGCGGCACAGCACTTTTTTGCCCTCCAGGTATACTACCTCGCCCGATCGGGGGTTTTCCACGACCTCGGTGCCGAAAGGCGTGAAAAGCTCGTCGCCCTGGGCCAGCTTCAGCTCAAGGTCATTTTCGGCCACGCCGACGTCGTGTCCTCCTACGGGCAGCAGGTGTTTCAGTGAGGTGTAGTTGCCCAGGGCTACCAGGTGGTTGATGTAGGGCAGTTTGCCTTTCTTGCGCACCCGCCGTACCATAGCTTCGATAGAGCTGTGGAATTTGCTGGGCCGTGCTCCAAAGCGGGCGTAAGCTGCCCGCCAGGAGGCAATACGTGGGTGCTGAGAGATGTCTTCCGGGTCGGATCTCTGACGGACAGCTTCCTCAGCCTCCCGCAGCAGGGCCAGTATCTCCGCCTTCTCTGGCCCTCCGTTGGTGACTCCCCTGGCCACTACCACTCCCCGCACATAGCCGGGGTACATCTCGAAAATCTCTTTGGCGACGGTGTATTTCATTCTCCCTCCAATCCCTGGTTCAGAAGGGTGACGAGCGAAGTCAATATCTTCTCCAGATCCTTTGGCACGCTGCCGTCGAAAGTGCGCACGGCCTTGACCCGCTCCCCCTGACGGACGGTGATCACGTAGACGAAGCAGTCGGGGCAGCCCAAGCCATACTGGTTGTCCAGGTCAAAGAATCCAATTTCTTCGAAGGAGGCCCACAGGCGGTCCCACTCTTCAGCTTTGAGGGCACCCTCCCCACGTTGCCCTCTTTTGTCGTCCTCTGCGACGAAGCGGCCGTCATCGTAGATGTAGAGGTGCTGGACGAGGCCGGCGATCCCGCCGGTGCGGTGGAGGGCAACAGTCGGTGGGGCCAGTTCCACCAACGGAGCAGGTTCGGGCACCGCCGGCCCTTCGTCGGCCTCGGCGAATTGCACCTGGTCGGCTTCCAGGTAGGGCTGGCCCCCGGCGGTGAGCCGTACCACGCCCGAGAGGCGTAACACCCGCCAGAGGTCGTTGCCAGAGCCAGGGCCAAAGGGCAAGCTGGCCGGGGCTGCGCTGGCGGCCGAAACGTAGACGGCACCCGTAGCGTCAGCTATCACCCAGTCGCTGCGCGTCACCGGCGGCGAGGTGTTGGCTTCACCCAACAGGTCCCAGCCTCGATAGTAGCCCACCACCGTCACCTCTTGCCCCTCAAACTCGCGGGGCGATTCCAGGATGCCGCCCAACAGGTGGCTCAGCGGCAGGCGACGAGGCCAGTCTACCCGCAGCCAAAGTTGGTAAAGGCTGTCGTCGTCCCGATAGGCCTGGCGGCCAGGCCGCCCTGACAGGAGGTGGCGTACCCGTTTGAAGGTTTCGCCCTGCAAAGTGACCCCTGCGGCCGCGTCGGCCAGGTTGACCCCCATCTCCTCAGGCCAGTGTACTACGTCACTCACCTGGCCCGTGAACGGGCGAGCGTACAAAGTCCCCCAGTCGGGCTCAAAGGGTATCGCGTCGGTGGGTCTGAGCTCGGTCAGACGCTCGTAGACGCGGATGAAGGCTTCCGGCGCGCCCTCAGAACCAGGGGCGTAGACCTGGACCCGATGGGACCGACGGGCAAGGTTGACGCTGATAGAGGCTATGTCAGCGTCGGCGGAGGGGCTCGTGGGCTCTTGCAGGTCGAAGAAGCCAGCCTCGTGGATGAACCACAGGATGTCTTGTATCTCTTCCCCCGAGAAGTGGCCGGTCATGACGATGGCATCGGTTCCCAGGTTGGCCGGGGCGGGCTCGCCAGCGTAGACCACGAACCCATCGCCGTAGAGACGCAGGGCCGGCACATGGCTCCCTGGAGCGCCTGACTCCTTTCCGCTGAGGGTGTCGGCTTCGACGATGAGAGCGGTCGGGCTGCGCTCGTAGGTTATCTCAGGCCGGGGGGTGGCTGTAGGCGTGGGGCGCGTTGCTGCCGTCGGCCGAGGGGGCGGTGCAGGTGCGAGAGGCAACCGGCACGCTGCCAACAGAGCGACCAGAGGAAAAACACGAAGAGCACGAAAGCCGCGAAGGGGCGATTCGGCAGTTTTGCTCAAGGATTTTCCTGGCCTTTCGTGGTGGGTTTTCATTCCTTCATTCCTCTGCGACGGCCTCGGCCGGTGGCCGGTGCTCCGGCAGCGGGAAGCGCCAGAGTTGGTTCCCCTGCCGGGTATCCACGGCGTTTAGTCTCATTACGGCCGGTGTGGGTGGGTGCTCTCCCACAGGCGATGGTCGCCATCAGGAGCGCCAGAAGCGGGGCGGTCATTCGGTGTTGCATTATTCCTCAAGGCTCTAAAACTCGATCTTTTTGTAGCGCATGACGATGCTCTGCACCAGGCCCTCAGCAATGAGGAAGGTGATCAGTGAACTGCCGCCGTAGCTGATGAAGGGCAGAGGGATGCCCGTGGTGGGGAGCAGGCCCAGGTTCATGGCTATGTTGGCCACAGCCTGGAATGCGAGAGTCGCCGCCACGCCGCAGGCGATCAAATATCCAAAGGTGTCACGAGCCATGCTCGCTGCCCTGGTGATACGCCAGAGCAAGATAATCAACAAGATGATCAATAACAAGGCTCCCACAAAGCCCAATTCCTCCCCCAGGACGGAGAAGGTAAAGTCGGTGTGGCGCACACGCAGGAAATGGAGTTGACTCTGGCTGCCGTGAGCGAAACCACGTCCCAACCAGCCACCAGAGCCGATGGCGATGCGGGCCTGATTTATGTTGTAGGCCGATCCCAAGGGATCGTGTACGGGCAAGAGGAAAGTGAGAATCCGCTGACGCATATAGTCCTTCATCGTCACCCAGATCAGCGGAGTAGCCAGGACTCCAGCGAGGCCCAACACGCTCAGGTGCAACAGCCGCATCCCGGCCATCAACACCATGACAAACCAGATGACGGCCAGGACTACGGCCGTGCTCAAGTCGGGCTGGAGGTAGATCAGGAGCATGGGGGGTATTATATATAGCAGGGATAGAAAGACGTAGCGCAGGCGTCCTACGTCTTCTTGGTGATCGGCCAGGTATTTGGCCAGGACTATGATGAGCAGGATCTTGGTCAACTCGGAAGGTTGAACAGAGCCTCTGGCGCTCATCCAACGCTGGGCGCCGTGAGTGATTTCGCCGATAATGAGAACTATGGCCGGCAGGGCTATGGTCACGAGGTAGATGGGCTTTTGGAAGCTTTCCAAGAAGCGATAGTCAATAGCCGCCACCACAAACATAATCCCCAAACCCAGCACGGCATAGATAATCTGGCGGTAGGGGAGGTCCGCCAGGTCTGGAGTGCCCAGGGTTGAGCTGTAGATCACAGCCACGCCGAGGGCAATCAGTAGTATAGTGGTGCCCAACAACACGAAATCGAAATTACGCCAAAGTCTTCGGCTCATCGCTCTCCTCGGATCATTTTATCCCCGTTGCCGTCTGGTAGGCTTGCAGCAGGTGAGGGCTTTTGCGCTGAGGGGCTCAGCCAGGTGGTGCCTTCCCAATGTGCGGGGTGTGGGTATCAAGTCCGCCGGGTTTTGCGCGAGCCCCTGGCGCCAAGCACAGGGATGTTGGCCACCAGACGGTTGTATCTCTTCCCTTGAGTGAAGGTTATCTCCACACCCTCGCGGTCTATCTCAATGTGCCTGGAGATGACGGCGATGAGTTCATCTTTGAGGGTTTGCAGCAGCCCTGGAGAGATGTTGGCCCGGTCATGCACCAACACTAATTGTAGCCGTTCCTTGGCAATCTCCCGGCTGGAGGGTATCTGCCGTCCTCGTAACTTGTCCCAGAAGCTCATCTTTTCCCCCTGGCTAATCGGTGATGGATATAGCTCTGATGAAAGATCATGAACGAACAAGGCGGGCAAAGCGTCCCAGGAAACCAGATGTATCCTTGATGGTCATGAAAGGAACGTCTTCGCCCAACAGGCGATGGGCAATGTTGCGAAAGGCAAGCCCCGCCTGCCCTTTGTCATCCAGGGCGACCGGCACTCCTTTGTTGGTCGAGATGATGATGGCTTCGTCCTCGGGCACGATGCCGATTAGATCAATGGCCAATATCTCGATGACGTCGTTGGTGTCCAGCATGTCGCCCCGCTTGACCATCTCCGGTTTGATGCGGTTGATAATCAATTTGGCGGGCCCTTTTCCCTCGGCCTCGATGAGGCCGATAATGCGGTCGGCGTCGCGCACAGCCGAGACCTCGGGGGTGGTGATGATGAGCACCTCGTCGGCGGGGGCGATGGCGTTGCGGAAGCCTTGCTCGATGCCGGCCGGTGAGTCAATGAGTACAAAGTCGTAATCGTTGCGCATCTGTTCGCAGACCTGAACCATGTCTTCAGGGCTGACGGCACTTTTATCGCGGGTCTGAGCGGCGGGCAGGAGGTAAAGCTCCGCGAGGCGCTTGTCTTTGACCAGGGCCTGACGCAAGCGGCAAACCCCTTCAACTACATTTACAATGTCGTAGACAACGCGGTTTTCCAGACCCATGACCACATCCAGATTGCGCAGGCCGATGTCCGCGTCTACAGTGACCACTCGCCGGCCCAGCAGGGCCAGCGCGACGCCCAAATTGGCCGTGGCGGTGGTCTTGCCTACTCCTCCTTTGCCCGAGGTGATGGTGATAATTCTGGCTGGCATAATTTCGTCTCCCTTACGCAACACGTTACTTTTCCCATGGCTCGGCCACGATCTCGCCGTCCTGGACGCTGGCCATCTCTGGCTGTTCGGGTAGGTCCTCTCGCTCCTCTGGCGCGCGGGCGATGTGATTGCCGATGCGCAACTGGAGCGGCATTAGGCTCAGGGCGCAGACTACTGCCCCGTCGTCGCCGGTGGCTCCAGCGTGGACTATGCCGCGTAGCTTGCCCCAAACCACAACGTCACCGCCGGCGATGATCTCCGCGCCGGGATTCACATCGCCGATGACCACCACGTGGCCGGGGTGCTGAACGACCTGGCCCGAGCGCAAAGTCCGACGGACCAGGATCCCCACGTCCGTGTCCTGAGTCGGTCGCAGGGCTGCACCTTCGCTTTCCTCCGGTTGCCCCTCGTCCCGTTTGTGGCGGGGCGAAGGAGCTGCTTCGAGGGATAGCGCAGCCTGGGGGCCAAGAGTCGTCTCCAGCCCCAGGGCTTTGGCCGCGGCCTGGGTAGCTGAACTGTCGCCGATGACGGCCCACAGAGAGACACCGTTGCGGGAGATGATTTGGCCCAGGGCTTCCAGGTCTTCAACGGTCAATTCCCGCGGTCCCACGTGTAGGGCTACCCGTCCGCCCCGGAAGAAGGAGGCTGTGCTGCTCAATCGTTCGTCCAGTTCTCCCAGAAGGGCTTGAAAATCTCCTGCGCCGAGGGTGATCACCAGACCTTCGCTGGTGCCTCTGATGCGTACTCTATCTTCAGACATTCGATCTCACAAGTGGCCATCAAGCCCCCTGCGAAGCCGGGGGTCTATGACGGCTGGCCTACGGAAAACGAGGGCTGGCTGTCAGCTTACCCCTGCTGTAGGCGGGGCTTGGCGCTCTCTACGGCGTTACCTCATAAAACTGTACGGTGTACCGCTTGAAAGGTTCCACTTCCAAGTGCAATTCTTCGGCCTCAGGCAGACCGATCAGCTTGACGTTCCAACGAGACGAGGCAGAGGCGTTCAGCATGTCGTAGCTGAACCAGCCCTGGGGATTGGTCGCAGTTTCAAAGATGGGGGCGCCGCCGGCGTCAATGCTTATCCGCACGCCGGGTATGCCCTGGCCTTTGATGTCCACCACGGTGCCCACGAGCTGAGAGAGCTCTGTTTCCTGCTCATCCACCCCTACGATTTTGGCTCTGAAGGGCCGCCCTATGGGCTCTGGGAGGGAGGGCGCCGGTTGCCCCTCAGGCGCGGGCGTCGCTTCGGCTTCTGGCGGGGCTCCGGTCGAGGGCATAGGGAAGTAGTGCTGCAAGATTTGGGCGGCGATAGGCGCGGCTATATCTGAGCCCTCGCCTCCTCCTTCGACCAGGACGATCAAGGCGATTTCTGGGTCCTCGGCCGGAGCGAAGGCAGTGAACCAGGCGTGAGTGGGCAGGTTGCCCTGACGGTCCCTGTCCGGGTAGCCGTCGTTGTTCTCATCGGTGAAGTACTCGGCGGTGCCCGTCTTGCCGGCTACCGAGACCCAGGGGATGTGGGCGTTCATGGCTGTGCCCCATTCCACAGCGGCTTTCATCCCCTCTCTCACGAGGGCCAGGTTCTCCTGTGAAACAGGAATCTGACGGATGACCTCCGGGGTGAAAGAGCGGAGCACGCGTCCTTCGGCGTCGGTCACCTGGTAGACTATTTGGGGCCGATATAGAGTGCCACCGTTGGCCACAGCGGCCGTGGCGTTCAATATTTGCAAAGGTGTGGCCAGGAGGAAGCCTTGGCCGATGGCCATGTTGTAGGTGTCGCCTGTGACCCATATTTCGGAATAGGTCAGCCTTTTCCATTTGCGAGTGGGCACCAGGCCCGCGTTTTCTCCAGGCAGGTCAATGCCTGTCAATTCGCCAAAGCCAAAGAGATGAGCGTACTCGGCCAAGCGTTCCAACCCCAGGCCCTCAAAATCTCTGAAACCTCCGCTCACTATGTAAAAGTAGATGTCACAGGATTGGGCGATGCCACTGATGAGGTTGATAGGGCCGTGTTTGCCCCATTTATGAATCCAGCAGTAGAAAGGCTGAGCTTGCTCTGGGTCATCAGGGAAATATTTGTTGGGTAGCCAGAGGATGCCTTCACAGGTGAATTGTGTCTCCGGGGTCACGATACCCTCTTGCAGGGCGGCGGCGGCCGGAACGATTTTGAAAGTCGAACCGGGCGGATAGAGTCCACTGATGGCGTGATTGACCAGCGGGTGGTGAGGGTCTGAGCTCAACCGTTCGTAATCTCCGACAGAGATGCCCTCGGCGAAGAGGTTGTTGTCGTAGCCGGGCAGGCTGACCATACCCAGGATCTCACCCGTCTGCGGGTTCATGGCGATGGCTACTCCTGCTTTGGAGCCGGCGGCCTTTATGCCCTGGTAGAGGGCCCCTTCCATAGCTCGTTGCAACTCAAGGTCAATGGTCAATATCAGGTTGTGGCCGGGCCTGGCTGGTTCTGGCTCACCCACTGTCCTGATCTCTCGTCCCGCCACGTCTACTTCGATGTGTTTGCGCCCTTTGCGGCCACGCAGTTCGTCCTCAAAGGTCAGTTCCACGCCGGTCAACCCCACCCGGTCGCTGTTGGGATCGTAGCCGCGCTTGATGTATTCTTCGGCCCTTTCTCCGGGGATGCGGCCCACGTAACCGATGATGTGGGAGGTCAGGTCTCCGCTGATGTATTGGCGGATGGGCTCGATTTGAACGTGGACGCCGGGCAGGTCCAGATGCTCTTCCTCGATGATGAAGGCAATCTCGCGCTCGACGTTGGTAGCGATGCGCACCGGCAGGAAGGGAGCTCCCCGCCCCTGCTCGACCATCTCTTTGATGCCGGGCTGTAGGGAGAATTCTGGAGGAGCGGCCAGGGCCACCGGCACCCGACCGCTGGGAACTTGACTCGGCCTGCTGACCGGAATGTCTAGGAGAGTAGAGAGGCGGGCAAAGACGGCCTCTCGCTCGGCTTCGTCCTCTGGCAGGTCGGCGGGCACGATGGTGACGGTAAAGCTGGGCTTGTTCCTGACCAAGATGTTGCCGTGGCGGTCGTAGATGATACCCCTGGGGGCGTCAATGGACACCAGCCGGAAGCGATTGCGGTCGGCTTGTAGCAGGTACTTCTGCCACTGCACGACCTGCAAGTACCATAATTGCACCACCAGACCCAAAAATATGAGGAGGATGGCAACGCGGAATATGACAATTCGTAGCCTAGGATCTAGTCGTCTCATGATCCTCTCGGTGGATGGGTCAACGAGTCAACAGCGAGCGCGCTTCAGTCTTTGGTGACTGAGAGGGGCTGAAGAGTGAGTGTTTCCCTGACCTCTTCTTCCCCAGGCAAAAGCACGGGTAGAGGCTGTAAAGTAGATGGCTCGTACAAGCCTACCTGCAAGAGATATTGGCCCGGCGGGGTGCTCTTGGGAACGGTGAGGCGATGGGTGTCTTTCATGTATTTGCCTTCTTCCCACCAAGAGGTGGGATAACTACCGGGATGAGCGTTGTCCTGCTGGGCGTAGACGTTCGAGGCAGAGTCTACCAGGCGGGCCTGGACACCGTAAGAAGTCTCCAGCCTCCGCTGTGCTTTCCAGTAGAGATCCAGACGCAAGGTGTCTCCGGCTTTGATGGTTGAAGAACCCAGATCATAACCGAGGAGAGTTATTTTGTCGTCAAAGTTGACGTTCAGAGAATGTTGGACCCCCTTGATCCGAGTCCCGTCAAAGCTCCATTTGAAGAACGTGTCATGATGGTCAACGTAGGCCACTTTGACGGCCAGCAGTAGCAGGGCGAGCCCGGCCATCACTATAGCTTGCCCGGCGCTGAGACTAGGCCGAGGAGACACCTTCGCCCCTTCGTGTTCGTGTTTCGCCAAATATACGATGATACCCAGGAGTGTGAGCAGGCTGATGACTGATATGGCGTCGGCTGCTAGCCGCAGCGGCAACTCCTCGAATTGCAGGTGGATGACGTGTTTTCCGGCCGGGACGATAAAGCTGATGCGCCCCTGCCCTTGGGTGGGCTCGATGGGTACCTCTTCACCGTCAATGTAGGCCCGCCATCCGGGGAAATAGTGGATGTCAAAGAAGACTTTCAGCGTTTTGGCCAGTTGGACGGTGAGCCGACCGCCGGTTGGAGTGTACTCCTCTTCCAATACGGTACATCCCTCCGGCCAGGTGGAGGTATCCAGCCTTTTTAGTGGCTGGCCGGCCCGGTACATAGGCTCCAGGAGGGACTCTGGCGGCACCCACTCTACCCAGATGGGCAGGTATTCACCTGTGGCCGTGGTGCCGACAGCCCCCATCCGCCGTTCCATGTCCATCATCTCTGACAAAGAGGGATTGGCCGGCAGCGAGCGCTGATAGCCAGGATAGAGCATGGGCAGAGCAGCCAGGACGAGCAGGGTCAACAGTATGACTGCAATCAGAAACTGAAAGGTGTTCGGCGCTCGCTCCGCCCTGAAACAGCCTGCCTCAGGCTTGGGCCTCGCAGCTTGGTGATTGGGGCTTGTGCAGCGAGGCCCGGGGAGTTTGAGGGGTATCCCCTCAACCCCACTTTCTCGGCTCTGAAAGCGGAACCGGCGGGCCGCTCTCTCACCCGGTGAAGGAGAAGGAGAACGATGGAAGGACACCGTCCGGCCGAGCTTACGAAGCCCCCACACCCCCCGAATTGCTGCGCAAGCCCGATTTATCACCAGGCGAAGGCTAGCCTCGCTGTGAGAGAGCGCATCTACAAAAGCCCCAACCAGTACGGCCACAGCCAAGCTGGCCGGACCAAGCCAGCGGAAAGGGAACTGCAAATAGGCCAGGGGAGGCAACCGATCCCACAGGGCGACAGACTGGGGCAGCGTCATGGCTACTGAGGCCGTCAGGACGAAGGCGAAAAAAAGGATGTGCGCTTTTTGGCTTTTTCCTCTCTTTCTCAGAGCAGTGACGGCGGCTATAGCCGGAATAGTTTGGACCAGTCCAAGGCTCCGGGGTACGGCCGGATTCATGCGGCCGGTGTCGGTTGGCCGGGGAGGGGAGAGGATCTCGGCCAAGGACAGGAAGTGGTGATGGTAATCCAGGTTAGGGGGGATCAACCCCCGCTCGATCTGAACCCAGCGTCTCTCTAGGATGGCCGGCAATGTGAAAAAAGCGCTCAGAGCCAGCCCCAGAACCAGGGCCGAGACTACCCCCCAAATTCCAAACCTCAACCTGTGCATTTTCCCGCTCTCGCCGGATTTGTAATCCGGCGATCCGGCAGAAATCCGGCCAGAGCGGCGCGAGCTCTCGAGTAGGAGCAAGACGATGGCATACGTCACCAGCAGGGGGAAGAGGATCAGAGTGGAGGTCGTGTGAGTCAGGGGCAAAGCGGCCACCCCCAGGGCCCCGATGACGAGGTGACGTCGGTCCCCCAGGGTGATCAGGCGCCGGAAGCTCCACATCACCATAGGGAAAAAAGCCAGGACCAGAGCCTCGGGTAGGATTCCCCGGAAAAAGCTGTCATACAGTTGGTAAGGAGCATACATGTAGGCCACCGCGGCCACTATGGCCGCAGTCTCCCCAAACAGGTCTCTGACGTAGAGGTACATCGTTGCGCCTGAGCCCAATATGGCCAGACAGAAGACGGCTTTCAGGGCATTGACCAGGCTCAGGCCCAGCAGGTGAAAGACCTCAGCCAGATAGTAGGACAGAGGCGCATAGAAATTGAAAAGAGGCAGGCCGAGGCCGTAGACCAAGTCTGGGGCCCACCGGGAGAACAGGACACCGTGCCGAAAAAGGTTGTCGAGTTCAACGAGACGGTAGAGATGGATGATCCCATCCGCAGTTTGAGGTAATGACCCTCGCCAAAGAGGAGTCACCGCAATTAGGCCAAAGAGACAGACCAAGGCCACACCAAGATAGATTGAGAATTGAGAATTGGGAACTGAGAAGCCTCTCTCCCGTCTCGGGGTGGGTTTTCTCATCACTCCTGACTTTTCGGCTGGCACTCCGGTTTTTCTACCACTCCATCTCTTTTTTGCCGGTCTTGCGGTGCAGCCAGCGTATAGCCGGATACACCAGAGGCGTGAGCAGCACGTTGAACAGGCTGGCCGGCAGGACAAGCCTGATGAAACTATCCAGCCATACCACAGGCCAGCCCAGCACTTTTAGCACGAGGAGGAAAGTAAAGTCGTAGATAAGGCTGGCCAGAAAAACTGTCGCTAATGGCAGGATGACGTGGGTGTGAAAGACGGTCGCTTGCCCCAGGCCGGAAAAAAAGCTGGCGATGAGTAGAGCTAGGGCGGACGATCCAAAAGGGGCGCCCGAGAAAAGATCCAGGCAGAGGCCCCCAATGAACCCCCAGACGATTCCCTCTCGGGTGCCTCGCAAAAGGCTCCAGGAGATGACTACCAGAAGCATCAAGTCAGGTTTTACACCCCAGAGGGTCAGATGGGGCATGACCGTTGATTGAACAAGGGCCACGCCGATCAACAGCAGGATAGAAGCATAGATGTTAATGTGAATCACCTCTTTACTGAGCCATCTCAATAGGCTCAAAGTTGGTGATAACGAGCACTACTTCCAGTCGGTCAAAGTCCACCGTTGGCTTGACATCAGCTTGTTGGAACATTTCGATGTCTCGCTTGTGGACGGCAATGACCTGACCGATCACCAGGCGTTTGGGGAAAGTGGCCCCCAGGCCTGAGGTGAGGATGATGTCCCCAACGTTGACTGTCACCGGCTGGGGGATGTATTTCATCACCAGTCCGCCGTCTGCTTTGCCTTCTACTATCCCGGTAGCCCGTGAACTCTGGATAAGGGCATTCACCGAACTGGAAACGTCGGTTATCAGAAGGACTTTGGACGATTTGGAGCTCACTTCCACAATACGACCGACCAATCCGCGATCGGTTACCACGGGCATACCTTTGGCCACTCCATCATCGGTGCCCACGTCAATGATGATGGAGCGCAGGAGGTTGCTGGGATCCTGGCCGATGATGTGTCCCACCACCTCGGCACCTTTATAGCTGTAGGTCGGGTTGGCCTGGGTGAACTGGAGCAACTGGCGCAGGGTTTCATTTTCAGATTCCAGCTCCTTCAGGCGGACGTTCTCAATCATCAGGCTGTCGGCCAGGCTTTGCAGTTCTTCGTTACGGCGTCGCAGTTCCTGTAAATCGCGGAAGGTCTGGACCAGTTCGCTGAGATCGCCGACCAGCACAGATAGGTGGTTTTGGATGGGGGTCACCGGCTTCAGGATCAGATTCTCGACCGCCTGGATGTTGCCGGTTTCGTGTAAGACGAGCCCGACTATGGTCAGTGAAAGGAGGAGGAGGAACAGCAGGGGTCTATCTTGCAACCGCTTCATGTATTAAATATCCTGGCGCTTTGCGCCTTGGCGTTATCATATTCTGCCTGGTCCGAGACTGAGCGCTGAACGCTTTGGCCAAAGCCTGGACGTAGGTCTGCGGGGCCTGTCTAATCCGTTCACAATGCAACCTGAAGAATGTGACGCTCAAAGTAGTCAAGCACCTCCTGCGCTCCGGCAACGACCTGCTCCGCATCAGCCTGCGGGTAATAGCGGTAAGGGGAACTGGAGGGATGGGCATTGGCGTGTATTAGCGAGTTGCCCCGCCGCGCTGAGTGGTAGCCAGAACCTTGCTCAGAACGTCCAGTTCCTCCAGGATCTTCCCCGCACCGCGAGCCACGCAGGTCAGAGGGTCCTCGGCCACATAGACTCGCATCTTGGTCTCCTCCGAAAGCCGTTCGGCCAGGCCCTGGAGGAGAGCCCCGCCACCGGCCAGAGCGATGCCTTGTTCCATCAGGTCGGCTATCAGTTCAGGGGGGGTGTCGTCCAGGGTGCTCTTCACCGTGTCAACGATCACGTCAACTGAGCTAGACAGAGCCTCACGGATTTCCACGCTGCTGACCTCGATGGACTCTGGCAGGCCGGTGATGAGGTTGCGGCCTCTCAAGATCATGGTCTGCTCTTCTGGTAGAGGATAGGCCGACCCGATGGTCATTTTGGCTTTTTCGGCCATGCGATCCCCAATGAGGAGATTATATTTCTGACGAGCGTACTGCATGATGTCTTCGTCCATCTCATCGCCGGCCACGCGAATGGAACGGCTGACGACGATGCCTCCTAGCGAGAAAACAGCCACCTCGGTTGTGCCGCCTCCGACGTCAATGACCATGCTGCCCAGTGATTCCATGATGGGCAATCCTATCCCGATGGCGGCGGCCATAGGTTGCTCGACCAGATAGGCTTCGCGGGCTCCGGCGCTGATGGCCGCGTCGTAAACAGCTTTTTTCTCGACTTCGGTGACGCCGCTGGGGATGCCAATCACAGTCCGTGGTCTGGGGATAGGGAGCAGCATCTGGTTGTGCACTTTTTCGATGAAGTAGTGGAGCATTTTTTCGGTGATGTCAAATTCAGAGATAACGCCGTCACGCAGAGGGCGAATAGCGACGATATTGCCCGGGGTCCGACCGACCATCTCTTTGGCCTCAATGCCGATAGCCAGCACTTTTCTGCTTTTCTTCTCAATGGCTACCCAAGAGGGCTCGTTGATAACGATGCCTTTGCCGCGCACATTCACCAGAGTGTTGGCCGTGCCCAGGTCTATGCCAATATCCATAGAAAAGAGACCCAAAAGGGCATTTAAGGGGCTAAACACGTGATTTTCCTCCTGCACTCTATTTTTAAACCCGGCTCCAGGTGAAGGTCATAAGCTATCGGAAACCCGATGCTTGGCCGGGATGGTCACTATTGAATTATACCACAAATCTCGCAATTCAAAAAGCAACGATAAGTCCGCACGTAAACGTGGGCAAGTGATCGGGTGGGGCATGTTCCCACACA
>JAOZOT010000354.1 GCA_029933115.1 Anaerolineae bacterium
TGAGTTTCAAGCCTGCGGGAGGGTAGCCGTCCCCTCTGCGGGTGAATTACGAAAGCCTCGATTTCCGCAGTGGTGAGCGTTGCGAAACTGCCCCACTCGTGGTAAACTATAGATAACCAAGTTTCAGAGGTGATGGCTTATGGCTGATGAGGCCCAAAGAATTGAGGAGTTGCGCCGGCAGATTAATTATCACAACTATCGCTATTACGTCCTGGATGACCCCGTCATCCCCGATGCGGCCTATGATGCCCTGATGCAAGAACTGCGCGAGTTGGAGGCAGCACACCCAGAATGGGTCACGCCCGATTCGCCCACCCAGCGGGTGGGAGGCGAGCCGCTGGACAAATTCGAAAAAGTGCGTCACCCGGCCCCCATCCTCAGCTTAGCCAGCACCGCCGAGGTCCAGGGGGTTCGCGATTGGCTGGAGCGTATCAGCAAGCTGTTGCCGGCAGGAGTGACCGCTGCCGATTTGGAATACGTGGTCGAACCCAAGATTGACGGTCTGACGGTGGTGCTGCATTACCGCGATGGCGTCTTTGTCCAAGGAGCCACGCGCGGGGACGGGGAAATTGGGGAGGACATCACAGCCAACCTGCGGACCATCAAGAGCCTGCCTCTGCGTATCCCCATCTCACCTGATGGGCCGCCTCCGGCGCGCCTCGTCGTGCGCGGCGAGGCCTACATGCCCATTGACAAATTCGAGGAATTCAACCGCCGCCAGGAAGAGGCCGGGGAGAAGACTTTCGCCAACCCACGCAACGCTGCGGCCGGTTCCCTGCGCCAACTCGACCCACGCATCGCCGCCGCCCGCCCTTTGGACCTTTTCTGCTATGCCATCGTGGAAGCGGAGGGGGTGGAGATAGCCACCCAATGGGAAGTGTTGGCTTATTTGCGAGAGATGGGCTTCCCGGTGTGCGAGGACGTGGCCAAGTTCAGTGACCTGGAGGAAGTCATCACCTATTGCCAGGAGTGGATGAAAAAACGGGATACCCTTAACTACGAAGCTGACGGGGCCGTGATTAAAATCAACGACCTGCGCACTCAGGCCGCTCTGGGCTTTGTGGGCAAGGACCCCCGAGGGGCGTTGGCTTTCAAGTTCCCTGGCCGTGAGGCCATGACCAAAATCCTGGACATTGGCATCAACGTGGGACGCACCGGCACCTTGAATCCCTACGCCAAGCTGGAGCCGGTGAAGCTGGGCGGGGTGACCATCAAACAAGCCACCTTGCACAACTTTGAGGACATGGCCCGCAAAGACATCCGTATCGGCGATACAGTGGTCGTCAAGCGGGCGGGCGACGTTATCCCCTACGTGGTGGGGCCCATCGTAGAGTTGCGCACCGGCGAGGAACGACCTTTCGAGGTACCGGAACGTTGCCCGGCCTGCGGCGAGCCGGTGGTAAAGCCCGAGGACGAAGTGGCCATCTACTGCGTCAACGCGGCCTGCCCCGCCCAGTTGGTGCGTCGCATTGAATACTTTGTCAGCCGAGGGGCCATGGACATCGAGGGCTTTGGTACGCGAATGGCTCAACTGTTCGTGGACAAGGGGCTGCTCAAGGACGTGGCCGACCTCTACTATCTGAAGCGAGAGGACATCCTGCCTCTGGAGGGCTTTGCCGAGAAGGCTACCGACAACCTGCTGGCGGCTATCGAGGCCTCCAAAACTCGCCCCTTGGCACGAATCATTACAGCCTTGGGCATTCGCTTTGTGGGGAGCACCGTGGCCGAGCTTTTGACCCAACATTATTCGTCCATTGACGAATTAATGGCTGCCACTCAGGAGGAACTGGAAGCTATTGGGGGCCTGGGCCCACACACGGCGCGCAGCATCGTGGAGTGGTTCTCACGAGAGCGGCACCGCAAGCTGATAGAGAAGCTACGGCGGGCTGGGGTGCGGCTGGCCGAAGAGAGGCGGGAGCGCCCGGTGGAGGAATTGCCGCTGGCAGGGCTGACTTTCGTGATCACCGGCACCTTGCCTTCTATGAGCCGCGAGGCGGCCACAGCCCTGATTCGGGAACACGGAGGCAAGGTGACCGGGTCGGTATCCAGCAAGACAGACTACCTGCTGGTGGGCGAAGCCCCCGGTGGCACCAAATACCGCAAAGCCCAGCAATTGGGGGTGCCGATGATTGACGAGGCCAGGCTGATGCAGATGATCCAGCGAACCTCTCAAAGCAGGGAGGAGGGAGAAGAGGCCAAACAATTGGACCTGGGGCTGTGATCCTGGGGACTTTGGAAGCTTGCCGGTGGGCCTTTCTTGCCCCTCAAAGCTCAGTGTGGTATAATCGAAATCGGGGTATCCGCGAAGTAGATACGATGTTGCAGGATGTCAGGCTGCCTGGGCCGTTGGCTGGTGAGGGCCGATGGTGGTCGAGCTTCGGAGGTTGATTGGCGATGAAGACGTATCCTTTGACCATGATTCTCAACGGTCAGAAGGTGACGGTGGAGATAGAGCCGTCTGAGCGGTTGGCCTACGTATTGCGTGACAGGCTGGGTCTGACCGGCACCAAGATCGGTTGTGACGAGGGCGAGTGCGGGGCCTGCACAGTGATCCTGGACGGCCAAGCTGTTGATTCCTGCCTTCTGCCGGCCATGAAAGCCGATGGCTGTGAGGTGGTGACGGTCGAGGGTCTGGCGAAGGGTGGAGAATTGGACCCTTTGCAGCGGGCCTTCATTGACAAGGGGGCTGTGCAGTGCGGCTACTGCACACCGGGCCTGCTCATGTCGGCCAGGGCTTTGCTGGATGAGAACCCTCGCCCCACCGAGCAGGAGATCAAGGATGCCATCGCCGGCAACCTCTGCCGTTGCACAGGCTACCTCAAGATCATCGAAGCCATCAAAGAAGCTGCTGGATAACGGATGGCTCGTTTCGTTCGATAGTGGGTGGCCAATGGATACCGTCAGCCTTTACATCCACATTCCCTTCTGCCGGGTCAAATGCGCCTATTGCGACTTTAACTCCTACCCCGGCCTGGATCATCTCTTCGAGGAGTACGTGCGTGCTTTGCAGGAAGAGATGCGATGGCTCAGCCAGAGGCGTTCCCTGAGAGTGAATACTATTTATCTGGGGGGCGGCACACCAACAGTGCTGCCCCTCGCGCTTTTGAGCGAGGTCCTGGACGCCTGCCGCGAGCATTTTGTGCCGGCGGGAGAGATTGAGCTCACTGTGGAAGCCAACCCCGGCACGGTGGATAGCGTTTATCTGGCGGGGTTGCTGGAGATAGGGGTGAACCGCCTCAGCCTGGGCGTGCAGAGTTTTCACGACGGCGAATTACGTCTTCTGGGTCGCATCCACACTGCCGCTCAGGCTGTGGAGACCTATCGTCTGGCCAGGCAGACAGGCTTTGGCAACGTCAACCTCGACCTGATCTATGGCCTGCCCCGGCAGACCCTCAGCAATTGGCAAACCACCCTCCAGCAAGCTATCAATCTCCGGCCAGATCACCTTTCTCTCTACTGTCTGAGCGTGGAGGAAGGTACGCCTCTGGAGCAGCGCATCGCCCAAAGGGCATTGCCCGGCCCCGACCCCGACCTGGCTGCCGAGATGTACATCCTGGCCGAGAAGGCGTTGAATAGGGCTGGCTATGTTCACTACGAAATCTCCAACTGGGCTCGGCCGGGCTACCGGTGCCGCCACAACCTGACCTATTGGCACAATCAGCCTTACCTGGGCCTGGGGGCGGGGGCCCACTCGTATTTCGACCAGAAGCGTTGGCACAACGTCCTGTCGCCCGTCAAGTACATCACCCGGTTGGAATCAGACCGGGAGACCTCTTTCCCTCCCGGTGTGGAGGAGGTGGAAGAGATTGACGAGGCTTTGGAGATGGCCGAGACGGTGATTCTGGGGCTGAGGCTGGTGCAGGAGGGGGTGAGGCTCGCCGACTTCGAGGCGCGTTTCGGGCGAGGGCTGGTGGCTGTCTACGGCCGGGAGATTGAAGAGATGGAGCAGGCAAAGCTGTTGGCAGTGAACGGAGAAAGGGTGCGGTTGACGGCGCGGGGACGATTGCTGGGTAACGAGGTGTTCCAGCGGTTTCTGCCCCGGTCAACGGCCTAACTCGGCGTTGCTGCGTATCTTTTCTGCTTGCGGGGTGTTATCCAATTTGAGTGATTCATTCTTCAGGCGAAAGTCAGCCCCGGCGCCGGGGCGCGACGATTCGCAAAGCGACAGAGGGCTTGTAGCAGCGAAGCCTGGGGAGCTTGAGAGGTACCCCCTCAGCCCCACTTTCCCGGCCCCTGACAGCGTGTCTGAAAAATGCTCGTAGTGGCGACTTGAGTCGCTAACGAC
>JAOZOT010000862.1 GCA_029933115.1 Anaerolineae bacterium
TGCTTCCGAATGAGGGCATCGGTCTTGCGCAGTAGCTCCCGCTGGAGGCGCCGCCTCTCGGCCTCCGGGTTGAAGTAGTTGTAGACCACTTGATAGACCTGTACGATAAGCGCGTAGTCGTCCAAATAATCCCGCAGGAAAGGATCGGGAGAGAGAATTTCGTAGGCCGTTTGCAATTCCTTGAACACGCTGACGAAGGCTTCTCGGAGTTCCTCATTGAAGAAGTGGTCAATGATGCGCGCGGTGCGCCCGGGTTCGTCCGACAGGTTGATAGGTGCAACCGCCGCTTGGGCTGCCTCGAGCAGGTCCACAAACCGTTCCTTGAGCCTCTCCAGGTCTATCAGTCCCTTGGATATGGTGGCAGTGTCGAAGGCCAGCGCTCGCTGCAGGTCCTCAAAGACGCCGATGTAATCCACGATCAGCCCGCTCTCTTTGTCGGGATAGGGCCGGTTGACGCGGGCGATGGCCTGGAGCAGGGTGTGATCTTTGAGCGGCTTGTCCAGGTACATGGCGTAGAGCACGGGCGCATCGTAGCCAGTGAGCAGCTTCTGGGTGACGATGAGGATCTTGGGCAGCTCGTCGGGCGCGCGGAAGGCCTTGCGCACTCGCTTCTCCTCGGCGTCGTCCATGTGATGCAGACGCATCAAGTCGCCGTTCTTGTGGTAGGGGGTGTAGACCACCCGGCTGTAGTCGGACGGCAGGTAGCGGTCTAGGGCTTCTTTGTAAAGGGCACATGCTTCTCGATCCACAGCGACCACAAAGGCTTTGAAGCCCAGGGGCTCCACGTTGTCCTGGTAGTGCCGGGCGATGTGGGTGGCGATCTTCTCCACCCGGTCGGGCGCTTTGAGCACCGCCTTCAGCTTTTCAGCCTTGTCCAGCAGGCGGTTGAGCTCTTCGATGCTGGCGATGCCCATCTCCTCCACCACGCGGAAGAATTCATCCTCCAAGGTGTCCCGATCCACACGCAGCTCGGTGGGAGCAAGGGTGTAGTAGAGGGGCATGGTGGTGCCGTCCTCGATGGATTCATCAATGCCGTACTTGTCCAGGTAACCACTGGGGTCGGGCTTGCCGAAGGTCTCGAAGGTGCCCCGCCC
>JAOZOT010000863.1 GCA_029933115.1 Anaerolineae bacterium
GTGACGTACAGCAGGCTGTCGCAGCCTTGCCCCGCCCCGAAACGCCACTCGCCTAGAGCCCCTGCATTGGCGTCGTTGTCCACGGCAGCGGGCACCCCCAGTTGCTCCTCCAGCCACTTCCGAAGCGGCACCTTCTCCCAGCCTGGCACGTGATGTGACAGCAACACCAGGCCCTGAGCCGCGTCCACCGGTCCACCGAAGCTCACTCCCACCGCAGCCAGGGGCGCTTTGGCCGCAGCCAGCAGGTCTCGGGCCAGCCCCATCATAATCTCCTGGTCGCTCTGGGCGTTGCTGCCGGCCGGTGAAGGGATCCGGCGGTGGGCTCGCCAGCGGCATCTGCCAGACTCCGCGAGGTCCGCCGTCGTGGTCAAACCGGCCGTAAGCTTGGTGCCCCCGAAATCCAGAGCCAACAAAAGCCGTTCCCGCTCCACACTCACCTCATCCCCTGGCGTATGGCGACAAAGATAGCGTGGAGAACCACCCATTGGCCGTCCTCCGCGTGCTGCATACCGTCAGGGTGGCGGGAATCGGCGGGCACGACCACGCACACGTCAACCTTCTCCCTGAGCCGCCCGCCTTCAAAGCCTGTGATGCCGATGGTGGTGAGGCCGCGCTCCCGCGCCATGTCCACGGCCCGCAGCACGTTGGGCGAGTTACCGCTGGAGGAGATAGCTATAGCCACATCGCCCGGCTCGGCCAGCGAAGCCAACGGCTCGGCAAAGACCGTCTCGTAGCCAAAGTCGTTGGCATAGGCCGTCAGCAGCGGAACGTTGTCGTTCAGGGAGATCACCTTAAAGCGCGCTTTCCCCTCTTGCACCGTTCCCTTGCCCAGGTCACAGGCAAAGTGCGAGGCCATAGCCGCGCTGCCCCCGTTGCCCATGACAAAGATCCGTTTCCCCTCAGTTCGAGCCCGGGTCAGAATGTCAATAGCCTGGGCTATCTCGGCCTGGGGCAAGCTCTGCAAAATTCGGCCCACCTCATTGAGATATTCTTGGATATATTCCACCTTTTCCTCCGCTCCCTTCTCTTTTTGTGCATTTCGTGTCTCACACACCGCGTCTATGCAATCCAAACAACCTCTATTTCCTGCAAAG
>JAOZOT010000864.1 GCA_029933115.1 Anaerolineae bacterium
TCCTACGCCGCGGTCACCCTCCCGCAGGTTGCGAACCCTGCGGGAGGGTCATTGGTTCAGCCCCGAGCTCAAGCTCAGGGCTGAGCGGCTCAAGCCTGCTGCAAGCAGGCTGTTGACCCATCCCGCCAAGGGCACTTGCAGTGCCCTTGCACTGCTTAGCCTGGAGCTTGAGCTCCAGGCAAGTCTCGCGCCTGCCCCATCCGGTGTCACCCTCCCGCAGGTGGCGAACCCTGCGGGAGGGTCGTTGCCCGCAAATCCGGCGGGAGCAAATGGAACCCGCCGGATGGTCAATCCGGCGGGAGCAGGTGAGTAGCTTGACAATGTCACATTAACATAAGGTTACCCTCTTGGGGGCTCCAAGCGGACGATAGTCTGCGTTGGGCGGTGGCTGTCGTCCACCGCGAGCTTGTGAGGGATTTGACCAGTAGAAGGCCAAATGTGACATTGTCGAAGTAGATACCCTGAAGGAAAGAACAGGCTGGGGGACAAGGATTCGAACCTTGACTAGCTGATCCAGAGTCAGCCGTCCTGCCGATTAGACGATCCCCCAGCGAATACACAAACTCTGAAAGTCTCGATTTTCCGCCGAAAGGCAGATTTTCTCCTTCTGCTTGTATTTTACCACACCTCATCGCTTTTGGCAAGAGAGGGCACTCCGGGGTATGTTCCAAAAATGTCGGAGGGTAGCATACCGCCCTCCCGCAGCTTGCGAACCCTGCGGAAGGGTCACTGCCCAGGCAGAGGGTATGCCCCAAAAGCGTCGGAGAGTAGACATAAGAGCAGGAAAACAGCCAAGCAGGATTCCCCGCCAGCGACCTGCTGCCTCTCCCAGGTGCTACGCAGCATCCGGTGGAAATTACAGTGGACAACGGTTATTTTTATGGTATAATTTAATAAGTCCTGATACATCGGAGGAGGAGCTTCATGTCGAAGAGGTGGAGCGATTCGACAAAACGGCTGGTGTTTACTGGTGTGATCATAGCTCTCCTTCTCACCCTGTATCGTTTCCGTGCCATCATCGCCCCAACCGTGATTGCTGCCATCCTGGCCTATATCCTCAACCCTCTGGTGAAATTTATCCAGGCCAGAACC
>JAOZOT010000355.1 GCA_029933115.1 Anaerolineae bacterium
GCGTGTGGCAAGCCTATGAAGTTGTCAAAGTGTCAACCTATTTTGAACCATCCCATTATTTCCAAACTTTCCAGCGAAAATAGCAGCCTGACACAGCGACTCGCCATCCTCGACTGGCGGGTGCAGCAATTGGAGGCGCAAATTAACGAGCGTTGAGGATCGCTGAAATTCGCGCTTTTCGCGGTCCAACAACTAAGTCCGGGGCTTTTCCGCGTGGTAGAAGGTGATTTGCTTCTTGTTTATCAGCAAAAGATCTCTACGAGTTGGCACAGCCACTTGAGGTGCAAACAAAGGGAAAATAGCAACGTCGGTTATGGGCAGGAAGGTGCCGGTCAAAGAGTCAAGCATGTCTCTGACACGTGTTTCGCCGCCCAGGTGGAAATCGGCTCGGATGACAAAGAGAGGCAAGTAGACGATCACCCTTTCGACTCTTTTGAGCAAACTGAGCGCAGAACGATCTTGCTCATCGGCCAGATAGATGAACAAGGCATCGCTTTTACTCAGGACCATCTCCTCAAGAGCTAAGGAACTCAGAGGGCCACCGCTAGAAAGCGGGGACACAGTAGCCTGACGTATCAACATGGAATCCCTCTCAGGGTCATTGAGAGCATCCATCAAGTGGCCAATGGGTTCCAGTTGCCCCTCAATCTTGAAAGAGGTGGTGAATATTTCTACTGGATAAGACCTTCTGAGTGGTCCCGAAGGTTCCATCTGTCCTCTCCTGTTAACCGGCTAGAGTTCGACAGGCTTCTGATTGCTCCATATCCAACGCCGATAAACCCACAAGAAATAGGGAAGAGAACCTCATGTCCGACCCCAAAACCCAGGCGGTTATCGCCTTTTGCGTCCTGCTGATAATCTGGTACTTTGTAGGTTGGCAGATGAACCGAAAACGCGGGAGACGCCTGCTGGGATGGAGCCTGCAAGGTTTGCAGGCCCTTGGCGATCAGATCACCGTCAGTCGGCTGGGTATCTCGGGATTCCAGGTGAAGGTGAGAAAAGCGCGGGCACCTTTCAGAAAGATAGAAGCGACCATCCTCCTGGAGCCCAGGGAGATACTCTTGCTCTGGCTATTCGACCTCCTGCGCGGAGGAGCAGACCGTCTGGTTCTCAAAGGCACCCTACGCGCCCTGCCGCGAGGCGAAGTCGAAGTGATAAAGAAGAAAGGACAACTGGCCAGGCGAGTGCTGAAAAGACTCGACGAGAAGGCCTGGACCCGGCAAGAGACAGCCAATGGCCTGGTGGTAGCCTGCCGAGGCAAACAAGGCCAACAGCAGGCAGACGCCATTTCGCACCTGGTAGAGGAACTCAACCCCCGCTTGCTGAGGTTGTCACTCAGCAAGAAAGCCCCACACCTCCTGGTGAGCTTTTCCTTGACCGGGTTGGATGAACAGTCAGCGCTCCTTCTCTTTTCCTCTCTGCAAAAGCTGGCTCAGACCGTTGGCGGCCGCTAGGTTCAAGACAAGCCGGCGGCTTCAAGATGCGCCTTCATCCTCCGTCTTGTCCTTCTCCTCACCTCCTTTTACCTTTTCACCCACCAAGTGGCCCGTGGACCGCCTTCTCTCCAAAGCAGCCCTGGCCTGTCGGGCGTATGCAGACAATGGCCAGGCATCAATGGTCTCATTAAACTCGCGCACAGCCTGGCCCTCCCGGCCCAATCGCAGGTAAGCCACCCCCAGATTGTAATGACAGGCAGATTCGTGCTTAGGATGCAGGCGTTCTCCCCCTTTCTCCAGAACCCCCTCCAGAATACGGATAGCCTCCTCCAGGGCTCCCACACGCACCAATACAGCGCCGTAGCTGATGAGAGCTATGAGGCGGATAGGGAAATCGGGCCCCAAGCGCATAGCCAGTCGGTACACAGACAGAGCCAGTTGATGATGCCCTCTAGCAGAGAGCAGATTCCCCAAATCAACCAGCACCCGACAGCGCATGATGATCAGATAAAGAAAGATCAGAAAAAGGATCGGATCCAGGCGAAAGCCGGTCAGCAGGGAAGCCCCGATACTTATGCCGGTGAGAGCCAACACTTCCACAGCAAGTTGAAGGGAAGGCTCCTCCTTTCTCAGCACAGGCAGGCCGCCAAAAACCAGGATAAACAGCAAAGCTACCAAGAGGATAAGCAGATGGGGATTCATAGCCTGTCCTTAAAGCCAAACCCCCGCTATCCCAAAATGCATAGCAGGGGCAAAAGATCAAGAGAGGTGCGACGCACTTGGTGCGTCGCACCCGGTAGTCACCCTCCCGTGCCGGTACCCAGCAACAACACTCAACAGGGGGACTACCCCCGCATCTTCAGCGCCCTTAGCCAAACATGGCTTGGGCCGTGCGCTCCAGCATTTCAACGCCCCGCACCTCTGTCTCAAAGAGAGGGACAACAGCCCGGACATTGGAGAAGCTATGCCAGATTTCTTCCATGTATTCTTCTTGCATCTTCAAACGGTTCTTCACAAACTCTGGAGCATCTTCCCCAACCGTAGCCTCGTCAACTTTCATGTTCACCACCACGCCACCGACGGGGATGCCGAAATCGTGGAACCAGGCGATGAAACGCTTGATGACAGCAATAGGCAACGCCTCAGGCAACGTCACAAAGAAGAAAGCTGTCTTCCGCGCGTCGGTCAAGAGCTCCTTGGCCCGCCCCATGCGTTTCTGAAACTCCAAAAGATACTCCAGAAGAGGGTCTTTTTCCTGCTTCTTTTTGCTGTAAGAAAGCAACTCCCTCAAGCTCCTGGCCTCCTCGCGGCTCTTGAGCATCTTGTTGACCCACATGGAGTAGACGCTGGACATGCCCAGAAGACGTCGAGCGTTGGCTGTAGGCGCGGTGTCAAAGACATAGACCTCGTACTCGTCCTCGAACATGAGGTCAATCATGTTCTCAAACATGGCCGACTCTTCGAAAGCTGGGTTCATGGTGGCCGACTCGACGAACTCGTCGGCTTTGGTCTTGATGTCGGCAAATTTGAGGAACCAACTGATTTTCTCGCGGATTTCCTTCTTGGATTTTTCAATGGTGTCTTTGGTGTCAATTTCGTAGGCGTAAAAGTTGTCCACGCCCTTTACCAGAGTGGGAGCGCCAAAGACATCCTGATCCAACATGCTGGTCAAACTATGCACCGGATTAGTTGAGGCCAACAAGGTGCGCTTGCCCTGACGAGCAAACCACAGAGCTGAGGCTCCGGCCAACACTGTCTTGCCCACCCCGCCCTTGCCTCCGAAGAAGACGTACTTCATATCGGGGTGCTCAGCCAGAAATTGCCGCGTCGTCTTTTCGATCATTGTCCACCTCCGAACATAGCCTCAGCCATTCTCTCGATCATCTCCAGCCCGGTTATATCCCGCTCGAACTCGGGGATGCGGGCCAGCACCTGATCGCCAAACAGTTCGTCTATCCTCTTAAGATAGCCCTCTTGCATTTCCAAGCGATGCCGCAGGTATTCGGGAATGTTCTGCGTCGCCAGCTCGGGAGGGATCACCCGGTTGACCACGTACCCTGAGAGAGGCACCTGGAACTTGGCAAAGAGTCTCGCCGCCTTCTGGGTATCGAGGATGGCCATTTCTTCGGGGATGATGACGAAGAAGAAGGCCGTTTTCTGCTTGTCGGTCAGAATGCTCGATGAGGTATTAATGCGATACTTAATGTCCTGTAGCTCTTTGAGAATCAAGTCCTCCTCAAATTCCTTTTCGCGTTGGACCACGGCCGCCACCTGCCGATATTCCTCCATCTCTTCGCGCAACCTGGTGATCTTGTCTATCCACTCATCGTAGACGCTGGCCATACTCAGATAATACAGGGCGTGGCCCAGAGGCACCAAGTCATAGATGTAGTAATCATACTCGGCTCCGACCACGATGTCCACCACCTTATCAAAGATGGCACTTTCCTCCATAGCCGGTTCGGCTGCCGCCGCCTGGATATAGTCTTCGATCTCCTCAGGGATCTTGTCCAGGCCGTACATATCATATATCTTCTGCCTGATTTCTTCCTGGTACTCTTTTATCCGTCGGTCAGCGTCAATCTCCTGGGCGTAAAGGTTGGGCATGATTTCCACCGCCCCTTTACCGAAAATATCCCGCTCAAAAATGTCGGTCAGGGAAGCCTGAGGATCCACGGAAAAGACCAATACTTTGTAGCCCTGTTTGGCCAGCCAATAAGCTGTAGCGGCCGAAAAAGTGGTCTTGCCTAACCCTCCTTTACCGCCAAACATAATGTAGCGACGGTCAGGATACTCCTCGAAAATTTTTGCTAGCGAAATGGTAATCACCTCCTA
>JAOZOT010000865.1 GCA_029933115.1 Anaerolineae bacterium
GGTGTCAGCGGAGATCTGTCAGGCCCTGGGCACCCCGACAGAGAGTGAGGACAACAGTGGCACGACGACAACAGCAATTCACGGTACAGCAGCCTCTGGAAACCGTCTACCTTTTCCTGTCCGATCCGGCTCAGGTGGGGAGCTGCCTGGCCTTTGTGGTCGGCACAGAAAACGGTGACGAGGGCCTGCGCTGGCGGGTAAAAGCGCCCATGTCCAGCATCACCGCCACGCCAGAGTTCGCCCTCGATTTCCACGCCACGCCACCGGACGAGGTGCACTGGCATGGCCAGGGCGCCCACCTGAAAACACGGGGGCAGTTGACCCTCTCCAGAGAAGGCGAGGACGCTACAGCGGTGGATTTCACCCTAGAGATGACCGCCCTGGGAGCTATGGCCCTGGTCATTGAGCCTATGGCCAAGGTGCAGATTGAGAGCCAGATGGATTACTTCGCCTCCCAGGTGCGAGAAGCTTTGACAGGAGAAGGAAAATGATCAACGAACAGACGATTTGGGAAAAGCTGCAAGAGGTCCGCGACCCCGAATTCGGAAAATCTATCATGGAGCGAGAGCTGGTGGACTCGGTAGAGATCGAAGGCGACACGGTGCGAGTGCGCTACCACCTCACCGTGCCCTTTTGCCCCAAGCCTTTCGCCCTGCACATCGGACGCGAGATCCGCCAGAAAGCATCTCAGGTGGCCGGGGTGAAGCGCGTGGAGGTGACGGTGCAGGACCATCTTCAGACCGACGAGATCAACGCCGAACTCCAGGCCGACCTCGGTGGAGGATGATAGTGGATTCGGAAGAGCGCGTGTTACCTCAAATCAACCTGGACCTTTGTAGCGGTTGCGGTACCTGTGTGGACACTTGCCCCTCAGAAGCTGTAGCCCTGATAGACGGACATCCTGTCATCGTGCATCCTGAAGACTGTGCCTACTGCGGTGACTGCGAGGACTTGTGCCCCGAGGGTGCTATTTCGCTACCCTACGAGATCGTTTTTGAATAGGAGAGCATCGAAAGCTAATGGTCAAACGCCAGATTATACGCATTGACGAGGAGTTGTGCAACGGCTGCGGGCTGTGTGTCACCCCTTG
>JAOZOT010000356.1:0-2361 GCA_029933115.1 Anaerolineae bacterium
GATACCGCCTCAGCCTGCGGGAGGGTGAACCCCCGCGAATTATGAAAGGCTCTCAGATGAGTCAAATCACAGCCATTGTACTCCAATCATGGCGTTGTGTCAATATAAATCCCAATTCACTTGTGACGAGCATTGTACCATATCAGGCTGCAAGCGTCAACTGTTTGACAATAAGTGCTGGCCGTGATACAATATGCCTATCAATGCGCTCTAGGGGCGCTGAAGCGCATACCGTGGATATTCTAACTTCCATCATGATACTGCTCAGTTGAGAACCATGGACGACGTTGTCTACCAATGCGATGGCCTGACTGAAGGGGACATCGCATTTTTGCAAAAGATGGAATGTAATTTAGGTATCCTGGCCGACATCAGCCGCTCCGATGTGCTGATGTACGCTCAACTCTCAAGCGACCAGGCGGTAGTGATCGCTCAGGCCAGACCCCATTCCATTGCGCCCGTACATGCTGGGTCGCTGTTGGGGTGCATAGTAACTTCGGCCGAGCAGCCTCTCGTCTTGAGGACGCTGGAGCGTGGGCGTTTCTCTCACGGGAATCTCAGGCTTATTACCAATGAATCCCCTGTGGTGCAAAGGGTTCACCCCATTCGCAATGCCGAGGACAAGCTCATCGGGGCTTTGAGCATCGAAACAAACCTCCTTGAGCAAGAGCGGCACCGCCGTCGCAGTCGGGTGTTCCAACAAGCCCTTAGCCTGCTGCAGCAGATGGTTCTGCGTGGCCAACTGGAGGGGGCACAGGACCTTTCCCCCTTTGGAGAGCATGACGGCATCATAGTCATAGATGAACAGAAGCGCATTCAATACATGAGCGGCATCGCCACTAATCTCTACCGCAAGATAGGCTATGTAGAAAGCCTGATAGGCAGGCGCATCTCCAGCCTGAAAACAGCCGATGATAACCTGGCTTCGATTGCGGTAAAGAAGGGCCGTTGCATCGAACAAGAGGTTCAAGAAGGGAACCGCATCTGGATCAAAAAAGCCATCCCTCTGATGGCCTGGGAAGGTCGGCCTGCCCACTGGCGGAAGTTTCTGCCTTGGCCGACGCGGAACTCGCATCCGCCCTACCAGGTCATGCTGACCATCCGTGATGAGACGGAAGCTCGCTACAGAGAGCGGGAACTCAAGGTCAAGTCGGCTATGATTCAAGAGGTTCACCATCGGGTAAAGAACAACCTTCAGACTGTGGTCGCTTTACTGCGCATGAGTGCTCGTCGTGCCAAGTCGGAAGAAACCCGCCGGGCTTTGCAGGAGGGCATCAACCGCATCATGAGCGTGGCCGTGATCCACGAGTTCTTATCGCACCAGGAATCACAGGTCATCAACATTCGAGAAGTCAGCCAGCGCATTATCAACCAGATGCAGCAAGGGGTGTTGGATCCAGAGAAACAAATCCGCCTGGACCTGCGTGGTCCCAACGTCTACCTGCCCGCCCGACAGGCCACCGCCTGTGCTATGGTCATCAACGAGCTTTTGCAAAATGCGGTAGAACACGGGTACGAGCGAAAACCCGGCGGTACAGTCTCGGTTCAATTGGTTGATGAGGGTGATGGAGTGACCATCACCATTCAGGATGATGGGGTTGGATTGCCGGCCGATTTCGACCGCGAACAGGCCGAGAATCTGGGTTTGCAAATTGTGCACACCTTGGTTGAGCATGATCTCAGGGGGCAGTTCGAGCTAGAGGGCGGTGACGGTGTACGGGCTGTCGTGAGTTTCCCCAAGCTGGTAGGAGGTGATGAATTGTGGAACGAGCCAGGGTGATCATTGCTGATGACGAGTCCATCATTCGGATGGACCTTCGAGAGATGCTGACGAATCTGGGCTATCTGGTTGTCGGGGAAGCAAGTGATGGCCGCAGTGCCGTAAACATGGCCCGGGAGCTCAAGCCCGATGTCGCCATCCTGGACATCAAGATGCCCGGTATGGATGGCATTGAAGCCGCCAAGATTCTCACGGAGGAGAAAATCGCCCCTGTGGTTCTGCTCACGGCTTACAGCCAGCGTGACTTGGTGGAGCGGGCCAAGGAAGCAGGGGTGGTGGGCTACATCACCAAGCCCATGCGAGAGTCTGATCTGGCCCCGGCCATCGAGGTGGCTATGGCTCGCTTCTCTGAACTCCGAGCTTTGGAGAAAGAGGTCGGTGACCTGAAGCAGGCTCTGGAGACGAGAAAGCTCGTTGACCGCGCCAAAGGCATCCTGATGGACACCCAAGGGCTGACCGAAGCCGAGGCTTTCCGTAAGATCCAGAAGATGAGCATGAACACACGCAGACCGATGAAGGACGTAGCTGAGGCCATCATCCTGGCCCACCAGACCCGGGAGCAGTAGAAAGTGACGATTTTG
>JAOZOT010000356.1:2461-4260 GCA_029933115.1 Anaerolineae bacterium
GTCAAAGAAGGAGAAAGTCAATGGAACTGGAAAGCTATTTCGACTTTTTGGCTCCTGATGACATCCGTGTCAAAGGGACACGTATTGGCATTGAAATCATCTTGTACGAATACATCCACCGCGCTCAGTCGCCGGAAGCGATTGCAGCGCGTTATCCGTCCCTCACCCTGGAGCAGGTATACGCGACCATTACATACTATCTGCACAACCGTGAGGCCATCAACGCCTACCTGGAAGACTGGTTGGAACATGGCCGACGGATGCGGGAAGAACAAGAGCGAAATCCACCGCCTGTGGTAGTAAAGCTGCGAGCACTGGCTGCGCAACGCCAACAAGCTGAGGCCCAGGCAACGTGAGCCCTATTCGCTACCTGCTGGACGAGCACGTTGACCCTGCATTGCGCACTCAATTGATTCGGCGTGAGCCTGATCTGGTAGTATGGATGATCGGTGATCCTGGCGCTCCAAAGCGCGGGACACCCGATCCAGAGATTCTGCTCTGGTGTGAGGCCAATGGCTTTTTGTTGGTGACAGCCAATCGCAGATCCATGCCTGCTCATTTGCGTGCTCATCTGGCGGCCGGCCGTCATGTTCCAGGTATTCTTGTGCTGAATCCGGGCATGACAATAGGCGCAACCATTGACGAACTGCTTCTGATTTGGGGGGCATCAGAGGCTGAAGAGTACCGTGATCTATTGCTCTACCTGCCGCTGACAAGCTGAACAATTGCAGCAGTGGGGCTTTTTGGCACCTGCCCAACCGTTTCCGCCGGGGAGACGCGGATGACGACGTATGATACTATATGGTTCGGGGAAACAAAGGTTATGCTGAATTCATAGGCCGAGAAGCCCTTGGACGGAGATCCATGTTGGATTTTGGTCTAGGGGCTTCTCTTGTTTCAAAGCTAGGGAGGGCAACATGACACTTTCAGAGCAGATAAGCGACTGGATCGCTGAGCGAGTGCGAGAGGCCAAAGCAGAAGGCATCGTAGTCGGCCTCAGCGGCGGGGTGGATTCCTCGTTGACGGCTGTCTTGGCCAAGAAAGCTTTAGGCGACAAGGTGCTGGGGCTGCTCATGCCCTGCCACAGCAACCCCACCGACCTGGAGCACGCTAAACTGGTGGCGGCCAAGTTCGACATCGAGACCGAATACGTGGATTTGAGCCCTGTGTTCGACAGCTTGATGGCTTCTCTGCCCCCGGGGACCGATATTGCTGTGGCCAACCTGAAGCCCCGGCTGCGCATGGCCACCCTGTACTACTTCGCCAACGGCCGCAACTACCTGGTGGCCGGCACGGGCAATAAGAGCGAGATCAAAGTTGGGTACTTCACCAAGTACGGCGACGGCGGAGCCGACATCCTGCCCCTGGGCGACCTTCTGAAGACGCAGGTGCGAGAATTGGCCCGCCAAGTCGGTATCCCTGAGGAGATCATCACCAAGCCTCCCAGTGCTGGCCTATGGGCCGGGCAAACAGACGAGGGAGAGATGGGCATCACCTACGAAGAGTTGGACAGCATCATCTCAGCCCTCGAAAAGGGCGACACAAGCGGCTGCGACGAAGCAGCTCTTGAGCGGGTAAAGGCCATGATGGCCGCCTCCGAGCACAAACGACACCCCATCCCTATATGCAAACTCGAGCACAATTAATCCACCTTTGCTCATAGTGAATTTACAATCCACCGTTGAACCGCTAATTGCCAAGTTCAACGCATTTAGATAATACCAGGAGGGAAACATGAATTCCAGTGGAACGAAGGAAGCACTTTTGGAGAAAGTAGCAACTGACGGTGTCAAGTTCAT
>JAOZOT010000357.1 GCA_029933115.1 Anaerolineae bacterium
GCTCGTAAAGGAGATGGGAAATGGAAAAGCCCACTGCGAACACCGAGTTCGAACCTAAAATTGTCGGTTTTCTGTGCAATTGGTGTAGCTACGCCGGGGCAGACATGACCGGCACCAGCCGCATTCCCTATCCACCCAACATCCGCATTATCCGTGTGCCCTGTTCGGGGCGTGTGGATCCCTTGTTTGTGCTCAAGGCCTTCCAAGAAGGAGCCGATGGGGTGTTGGTGGCCGATTGTCACCCCGGCGATTGTCACTACGCCGACGGCAACTATCACGCCCGCCGAAGATACGCTCTGATGCATCGCTTCCTCGATTTCATGGGCATTGACGCCGGGCGGCTGCGCATTGATTGGGTCTCTGCTTCCGAAGGGAAACGCTTCGCCCAGGTGGTGGCAGAGTTGACAGAACAGGTGCGGCAACTGGGACCCTAGCAACCGCCGCAAAGGGGAGAGCATGAGCGAGAGCATAGAGATGGCCATTCGGGTCAGGGCCAGAGACTTGCTGGAGCAGGAAGAGGTCAATTGCGTCATCGGCTACGAGCGCGGCCCTCGTGGCCACGTGCGGCCGGCTTTTGTCTATCGGGCCGAAGACGCCGAGCGTCTGGTCTGGAACCAGGAATGTAGCCAGAATCTAGTGGTCTATTTGCACGACCGTAAGCGGCCTCAGCGCAAAGGGGAAGAACCACCCAGGGTGGCCATCGTGGCCAAACCCTGCGACGTGCGGGCTCTGAACGTGCTCCTGCACGAGGAGCAGGTGGCGCGGGAGCGAGTCTTTGTCATCGGGGTGGCCTGCCCTGGAATGCGGGAGGACGGTGAGGGCAGCGAGTTGCAAGCCCGCTGCCGGCGCTGCAAAGAGCGGGTACCGGTGCTCTACGACACTCTGGTTGGGGAACCGCCGGAAGTCGAGGATGTGGAGGAGGACTGGGCTGACCTGGCCGAACTGGAGGCCATGACCGCCGAGGAGCGGCCGGCTTTCTGGGTCAAGGAGTTCCAACATCGTATCCGCTGCTACGCCTGCCGTCAGGCTTGCCCTGGTTGCTACTGTTACGAGTGCGTGGCTGAGCAGTTGGATCCGGCCTGGGTGGGGATTGCTATTGACCTGCCGGAGGTTTTCTTTTACCACGTGATGCGCGCCTACCGTCCAGGAGGCGACCCTGAGACCCCGCCGCCGTTGGCCACTTTCAAACGCGACGAGGATCTGCCACTGTGATAGATCTGCGCAGCGCCTCAAAAGCGCACTGAACCGGAGTGTGCGCTACAAGTCCGAATTGCGGTCTACTGAGGCTTCGCTGTGCGGGCCGTTGTGATAGGGGGAGGATCATGAAAGCTGCAACCAAAAAGGACCTGAGCACCTGGCTAGCCGGGCTGATGGAAGAATATACTGTCATTGCGCCCGCAGTGGTGGAAGACACCATACTTTACAAGCCTGTAGCTTCGACCGACGAGATTGCCTTTGACTTCACCCGGACGGACATCTCGCTCAAAGAGCACTTTTTTATTGCACCTGACTGTTGACCAGGGCGACGAGTCGTGGACGGGCAACGTGGGCCTCATCACCGAGCTTCTGGAGAAGGTGGCTCCATCCCCGGAAAACGCAGTCACCATCACTTGTGGCCCGCCTATCATGATCAAGTTTGTGATGCTCACCTTGAAAAAGCTGGGCTTCACGGCCGAGCAAATGATCACCACTCTGGAAGCCAAGATGAAATGCGGCATTGGCAAGTGCGGTCGCTGCAACCTGGGGGAAAAGTTTATCTGCGTGGACGGCCCCGTCTTCACCTACGCAGAGATAGCTCAGTTTCTGGAGAGTTTTGTATAACGGGTGGCGCGGATTTCAATCTGGCGGCCAGACACGCACCTTCAATAGGTGTAGCTATCAACCAGGTGGCCCTCGCTATCCCGTAGAAAAGCCGAATCCCCGCCGTTGTTCCACACCGCTTCCCCTACCAGACCCCAGTAGAGGCTGCTGGCGTCATCCTGGCCTTGGCCGCTGTACAAACGCACCGTAGCCCCCGGCTGCAAGGTGAAGGCCGGGAAAGTGTAGATGTGGTTGGCTGCGTCCTTGAGGCTATACCCTTCCAGGTTGACGGCTTCGGAGCCCTCGTTGACGATCTCTATCCATTCTCCGTTGGGATTTTCGTTGTCGTTACCGGGTGCGTCGGCCTGGATGCGAGATATCTTGATCGCTGTCTCTTGGATGGCCCACAGACCCCGCCCTGCTTCCCGCGCCTCCCGCTCAGCTTCGCGGAAGAGCTCCTCGTATTTTACATTGGGTGAGACGGTGAAAACATTGGCATATCCCTGGCGGAGCAGTTCCAGGTTGACAAAGATGTCACCCTGGGGCGAACTGACGAAAACGTAGGCCAGCGTCCGGCCATAGCGGTCTATCTGCACAGCGTCTAATTCCAGCCTTACCTCCTGGCCCTCTACCAGTTTGCGATTGGCCTCGGTGGCTTCTTCGTAGAACGGCCGGTCACGCTCAGGGGTGTTGAGGCCGATGTATCTGACCTTGGTACCATCTTCGAGGACGATAGTATCCCCATCAATTACCTCTCTCACCCGAAAGGTGTCTGCGCTCCCAGGAGTGGGTGTGCTTCCGGGGGTGCAAGCCAGGATACTGAGAAGGATCAACAGAAGCAGTACAGTTGTTCTTTCAGCTCTCATTGTTACTCCCCACCCAAAGCGAAAGTGACCTCGCATTGGTCTAATGTCTCTTCTCCCTTCAGCACTGTGAGGCGGGCTGTGTAAAGGGCTGCGGGCTCGGGCCGGCGGAGGTGCAAAGTCAGAGCCATGACCTGATCCCTGGCCTCCACCACAAACATGTTGGCCACTTCCTCTCCCCGAGATGAGAAGATGGAGATGTCGAGGTTGGGGTATTCGGCAAAAGGCGATAGTTCCATCTCCACGGTGACCCGTTTCAGGTCGGGCAGAGGGATAGCGTGCAGCTTTCTGATAGAGACGCTTTCCTGAGACATCAACGGCTCCTTTCCAGAGCCTGCTCCAGGTCGGCGATGATGTCCTCTATGTCTTCAATGCCCACCGAGAGGCGGACCAAACCCTCACCAATGCCAATCTGGGCTCGCTCATCAGGCGTCAGAGCGCGGTGGGAGGAATGAGCCGGGTACAGCACCAGGCTGTAGACATCGCCCAGGCTGGTGGCCGGCAGGACGAGTTGGAGGGCCTCCATGAAGGCAAAGACTTGAGTCTGGTCGGCCTTGGCGATCTCAAAGGAGATCATCCCTCCGTAGCAGCCTGGTCGGAAGAGGCGAGTTGCCACCTCGTGTTGAGGGTGGTCGGTGAGGCCGGGGTAGTTGACCCGACTGATTCGGGGGTGGTTCTGCAACCAGGTTGCCACCTGGGCAGCATTACGGCAGTGCTGGACCATGCGCAAGGGCATGGTCTTCAGGCCACGCATGGTCAGCCAGGCCTCGTGGGGGCCCAGGTTGCCGCCGACCAACTTGGTCAGTTCACGCAAGGTCACACAACGCCGGGCGGAGGTTACCACTACCCCGCCCAAAACGTCGCCGTGCCCCCCCAGGTATTTGGTGGAGCTGTGAACGACATAGTCCACGCCGTGAGCCAGGGGCTGGAAGACGTAGGGGCTGGCAAAGGTGTTGTCCACGATGACTTCTGCCCCGTGTTTATGGGCCATCTGGACCAGGGCTGGCGTATCGGCTACTTTGAGCAAAGGATTGGAGACGGTCTCGAACAGCACTGCTCTGGGCTTTTCCTCGACGATGGCCTGTTCCACAGCCGTCAGGTCGGCAATGTCCACGAAACGGGTCCTGACCCCCAGGGAGGAGAAGAGCCTGGAGAGCAGAGCATAGGTGGCTCCATAGACATCCTGGGCAGCCACTACAGTCGCGCCGGTTTCTACTCCGGCGGCCAGAAGTGCGGCGTGGATAGCAGCCATGCCCGAGGCAAAGACCGCCGCCTCCTCACCTCCCTCCAGGGCAGCTACAGCCTTCTCCAGGGCAGTGACAGTGGGGTTACCATAGCGGGCGTAGACGTAGCCGGGCCGTTCGCGGGCAAAGACGGCGTCCAGATCTTCCATGCTTTCATAGATGTAGGCTATCGAATTATAGATGGGTGTGACTACCGGGGTAAAGTCGGGCCGTGGCCCCCGCTCGCCGGCGTGCACAGCCAGGGTAAAGATGCTTTTCGATGTCATGTTTCCTCCTACACGAGCATTTTTCAAACACGTTGTCAAGCATTATATCATCCTTTGCCTTTTTTGGCTACTGCGGTCCTTGTT
>JAOZOT010000358.1 GCA_029933115.1 Anaerolineae bacterium
ACCCCGTGAGGAGAGGATACGAGTTGCAAGAAAGCTAGAAAAAAGATAGATTCTGTAGTATAATAGGGATGTGCATACCTGCAATGGGTCTCTTCCTGGTTGCCGCCTGATAGCGACCGCTATGGTTATTGCGGCACCATTGTGCCATAGGAGGTGGCGTCCATCGGGAAGGAGTTAGCCAATGAAAACTCTGGAAGACAGGGATTGGAACAGTCTCCTGCGCAGGATCAGAGATGGAAACTGCACACCCTTTCTGGGTGCAGGGGCCTGTGCCGGATTCATCCCCTTGGGCTCCGAGATCGCTCAGGAATGGGCTCAAGAGCACGGTTACCCTTTGAGTGATCCGTGGAACCTGCCCCGCGTGGCCCAGTTCCTGGCCATCAAGTACGATCCCATGTTCCCCAAGGACGAGATTGTGAGCCGTTTTCAGACTATTGTCCCGCCCGACTTTGACGCACCCGGTGAGCCTCATGGCGTCCTGGCCAACCTGCCCTTGCCCATCTACATCACCACCAACTACGACGATTTCATGACGCGGGCTCTGCGCAGCCGGCACCGCAACCCCAGCCGGGAGTTGTGCCGCTGGAACAGCCTCGTCAGAGACCGGCCTTCCATCTTTGATCCCGGCTCTAGCATCGAAGTGAGCGTGGCCAATCCTGTGGTCTTCCATCTCCACGGGCACGACGAAGTACCCGAATCCTTGGTTTTGACCGAGGATGACTATCTGGATTTTTTGGTGAATGTCTCCAAAGAGCCAGAGATTATCCCTCGGCGGATTGAGAAAGCACTGGCCAGCACCTCGTTGCTTTTCATCGGCTACAGCCTGGCCGACTGGGACTTTCGCGTCCTGTTTCGGGGCCTCATCGGCTCCTTGGAACGCAGCCTGGGCCGCATCCGCGTGGCCGTCCAACTGGCTCCAAAGCCACCAGCGACGAGAGGCATCACCCAGGAACAGGTACAACAATACTTGGAGGACTACCTGGCCCAAGATGACGTGCGGGTCTACTGGGGAAAGGCCACTGATTTTGCCCAAGAGTTACAAGCGCGCTGGGAGGCATTCAATGAAGGCAACTAAGCTGAAAATCGAGAATCCTTATGTCGGGCCACGGCCCTTTGAAGAGTGGGAGCAGAAACGCTTCTTCGGGCGCGACTGGGAGGCCGACGAACTGGTGTCCCTGGTCATTGCTCACCCGGCCGTGCTGCTCTATGCTCAATCAGGCGCAGGCAAGACCTCCCTCATCAACGCCAAACTCATCCCCCTGCTCAGAGACGAGGAGGGTCTGGAGATCATGCCTGTGGCCCGGGTGCGGGGTGAGATCCCCGCAGAGATTCAGCCAGAGCAAATCAAGAACCTTTTCGTTTTCAACACGCTACTGGGCTGGGTAGGAAGCGAGGCAGACCCGGCGCAGTTGGTGAACCTCTCGCTGTCGGCTTTCCTCGATGGACAGCCCCATCCCAAAGACGAAGAAGGCCAGCCAATCGTGCGGGTGGTCATTTTCGACCAGTTCGAGGAACTATTCACCCTCTATCCTGAACGATGGACGGAGCGAGAAGGATTCTTTGCCCAGGTCGCCGAGGCTCTGGTTCATGACCCTTTCTTGCGGGTGCTGTTCGTCCTGCGTGAGGATTACCTGGCCCAGTTGGACCCTTACGTTGCGCTGCTGCCTGAGCGGCTGCGCACCCGTTTTCGCTTGGAGCGGTTGCGCCGGGAAGCGGCACTGGCCGCGGTCGAAGGGCCCTTGCGGGATACAGAACGTTCTTTTGCGCCGGGCGTGGCCGAAAGCCTCGTCGAGGAACTGCTGAAGATCCGGGTCGAAACCAGAGAGGGGGAGATGGTCGAGGTGCTGGGCGAGTTCGTCGAGCCGGTGCAACTGCAAGTGGTCTGCCGGAGCCTGTGGGAAGAACTGCCCCCAGAGATCACAGAAATCACCCAGTCTCACCTGCAAGTCTTCGGCGACGTGGACCAAGCCCTGCTGACGTTCTACGAGAGAGCCCTCAAAAGCGCCTCCCAGCAAGCAAACGTCAGAGAAGGGAAACTCCGAGTCTGGTTTGAGCGAGCCCTTATCACACCCACGGGCACACGGGGCACGGTCTACAGAGGGAGAAAATCTACCGGCGGCATTCCCAACGCAGCCATTGACGTCCTGGAAAGCCAACACATCATCCGCGCTGAGCGGCGGGCCGGGGCCCGCTGGTACGAACTGACCCACGACCGCTTCATCGGGCCCATCCAGAGAGCCAACGAGGCCTGGCGTACTGCCCGACGAGAACGCTGGCTACACATAGGCGCGGGTGTAGTGGCCACCCTTGTCCTCCTATCAATGGGCATAGCCGTTTTCCAGGCCGCCATGTCCAGGCGAGAGGTCGCACAAGTGCAGGCCACGGCCACCGTAGCTGCGGCCGCATTGTCAGAGGCCAAAGCAACCGCCGAGGTGGCCGGCGCCGAGGCCGAACGGCTCAGCCGCATCCGCCCCCTGCGGCCTGGTATCAGCATCGCCAACGCAGAAGGCACAGCGGGCACCATCGGCGGCTTTGTCATGGACGCAGAGGGCGAGGTCTACCTCCTCAGCGCGGCCACAGTGCTGGGTGGCCCCAACTATAAATTGGGGTCTACTATAGTCCAACCAGGCCCCGCCGATGGAGGTAAAATACCCGGTGATGTGGTGGGCTATTTTACCAAATATCTACCTCTGGAAGATGGCGGCTCGGTAGCCAGCCTGGTGGGCCTGGCACGCCTGAAAGAAGGCGCCAAGTTTGAGACAGCCATCCCCGGTATTGGGCCCATTCGGGGCATCCGAGACCCGCTGCCAGGCATGACCGTCCACAAGCTGGGCCGCACTACGGGGCTCACCACAGGTCGGATCACACACGTTGATGCCACCTTCTTCATGGCCTCTCCCCGGCCCGAGGACAAGGGAGAACTTTTGCAGTTGCAAGATGGCATCTACTGCTCGCCCATCTCAGAGGCCGGTGATGGCGGTGCACTGGTGGTTGATGACGAAGGTTACGCCATCGGGGTTATAGTCGCCGGGTCGCCGATGATGACCGTCCTGGCTCCCATACGAAAAGTCTTGGATAGCCTGGATGTCCAGCTCTTACACAGCGGCGCTGTCCGCCTGTGGGAAAAAGACAACTCAGAGATGGTCTACGTGCCGGCCGGCGAGTTCCTGATGGGCAGCGAGGAGGACAACCCCCTGGCCGATGAAGACGAGATACCACAGCACAGCGTTTACCTGGACGCTTTCTGGATTGACCGCACTGAGGTGACCAACGCCGCTTTCGCCCGGTTCGTCGAGGAGACCGGCTACCAGACCGAAGCCGAAAAGGCCGGCGAAGACGGCTGGCGAGCCTACGCCGAAGGCAAGGACAATCACCCGGTGGTCAAAGTCACCTGGAACGACGCCAACGCCTACTGCCGGTGGGCCGGCAAGCGCCTGCCCACCGAGGCCGAGTGGGAGAAGGCGGCCAGAGGCACCGAGGGATTCATCTACCCCTGGGGCAACGAGTGGGACCCGGCCAAGGCCAACGCCAAAGACAGTGGCCTAAAGGGCACAGCACCGGTGGGTAGTTTCCCCGAGGGAGCAAGCCCCTATGGCGCGTTGGATATGACCGGCAATGTCTGGGAATGGACGGCCGACTGGTATCAGCCCTATCCAGACAGCCCCTATCAGTCTCAGGACTTTGGAGAAAAGTTCAAGGTGACACGCGGTGGCGGATGGTTTCAGGAGGCGGATTTGGTGACCACTTTCAACCGCAGCGCCACCGATCCATCCGCTGCCAACGACGATTTGGGCTTTCGTTGTGGGCCAGAGGCTCCCCCCGTAGCAGAGATCGATCTCTGGCTGGCCGACGAGGGGTGTGACCAGGAGTACGAACCGGGCTTCCCAACGCAGATCTCCTTCCGAGCCGGGGTGGACGGCCGGGTGGCCATCTGGCTGGACGAACGGGAAGTGCTTTTCGAGAGGGAAGTGGTGGGGAACGAGACTTACACAGAAGATTGGCCGGTGGTTAAAGAGCCAGGAGAACACAGCCTGACCGCCGTCCTTGAGCTGGGAGAGCAAGAGCCGCCAGTGTACAGCAGCAAATGCCGGCTCTTCGTAACAGGGCCACCGACGCCTCCACCCAGTGCCACACCCACTACCCTCCCTACGCCCACGCCAGCCTTGACCGGTAAAATCGCTTTCACTCTCTGGAACGGCGTCAAATACGACGTCTGGGTGGCCAACGTGGACGGCAGCGGCCGGACAATGATCATC
>JAOZOT010000359.1 GCA_029933115.1 Anaerolineae bacterium
GAATTTTCAGACACGCTCTCACAGGCTCGTGGTGGACTGTCGTCCACCGCCCAAAACGCGGACGTAACCGCTCACCGCGCTCGGCCTGGATCTGCAATCCAGGCCCACAGCGGCTAATCCACCTCGGTTTTCGCCTCTTGAACCCGCCGGATTGCAAATCCGACGGGAGCAGAGGTGTAGATGCGTGCGCACTATCGTCCGCTTGGAGCTTGCAGAACGGTAGTTTTATGTTAATGTGACATTGTCAAAGTAGTACCCCGGATTTGCGAAGCCTGAGCAGTCACTTTGTCCAGAATCTCTGCGGGTCATGCCGGCGCAGGATGCTCAACTCCTCTGCTGTGGGAGGTGGTGTCTCGCACACGTCGTCGGCTACCAGCAAGTCCCAGCCGGTATTGGCCTTGATCTCCTCCACAGTGACGCCTGGGTGATAGGAGACCAGGTACATTTCTTTGCTCTCCTCCTGAAAGCGGAGGATGCCCAAAGTGGTGATGACAGCACTGGGGCCGCCGCCTCGCAGGCCCACTCGTTCCCGCCAGTTGCCGCCCTCGCCAAAGCCCGGTGAGGTGATATAGTCCACTCTTTCCACAAAGCGCCGCCGCTGGTGAGCCATGACGATCAGCAAACGGCCAGCGTGGGCAGCGATGTCACCGGCGCCGCCGCTGCCAGGCAGCCGGGTAGTCGGGTTGGCCGCATCGCCAATGTATGAAGTGTTCAGGTTGCCGTAACGGTCAATCTGCGCCCCACCGATGAAACCCAGAGTCACGTGCCCGGCCTGCAGGAAAGCCATCACATCCTGCATCTCGGTGCAGGCGATAGCCTGATAGAGGTTGGGCAGATCGCACATGGTGAAGAGAGGAGCCGGAGCAGGAGAGGCGCGCAGCACTCCCGATTCGAAGAGGCCCACAGCGTTGGGCGCGTGGGTCTCTTTGGCCAACTGGAAGGCCAGCAGCGGCAAACGCATTCCCACAAAGACCACATCGCCGTCACAGATCTCGCGGGAAGCGGCCACAACCATGAGTTCGGGCATGGTGTAATTGAGAGGCACAACTGAGACCCCCTGGCCGAGTTCGCATTATCTTAACACGAAGGGAAACGAAATGCAAATGACATGGGCGAATCCGGTTCGGCTTGACCCCCTCAACAAAAGGGGGTATACTAATCCGGCAAGCTTGGCATCTACCGCCTCTTTGAAAGGATGAGCGAGAGTGCGCAAACATCCTGTCTTGGGCGACATCCGTCCCTACAACTTTATATCACCCCAGGGACGCCAGGTGACAGCCTGGATGTCCGTGGAACGTGACCTCCGGCTGGGGGCACTGCTCATCGAGAGCGTAGACGGGGAAGCGACCGGGCAGTTCGTCTACGGCATCCCCAAGATCCACTACCCCTACCGGCGCGACAAGAAAGTTGATTTGGAAAACGTCTCGCCGGACGACATCGTCCTGCCCACAGGCTATGAGAGGGTGCTCCTGCGCCAGAAAGTGGACGGCACCAACGTCACCTTCTTCCCCCTGCTCGATGGAGAGGGCAACGTTCTGGAGGTGGTCCCCAAGACCCGCCAAGCCGTCCTCAACAAGCCCTCCCAGATGCACTCGGTCTACGACCTCCTGCCGGACATCCATCAGATGTACCCGGGTATCCTGCCGGCGGTGCGCGAGACCAAGCTCAGCCTGTCCTTCGAGGTCTACGGCTATCGGAACCCGCACACCCTGGTCTACGACTTTCCCTTGCAGGTCTCCCTCATCGTGGCCATTGACGCTCAGGGCCGGCTCCTCCCCTGGGACCAACTCTCAGCCATCGCTCAGCGCTACGACTTGCACATGCCGGAGATCGTCTTTGAAACCGAGGAGCCCGATGTGCGGGCGGAGTGGGTGCGCTTCCGCCTGGAATTGGACGCAAGGAACGAGCCCGACCACCTGGTGGACGAGGGGGTAGTCTTCACTTTCTGCTACCCCGACACCATGCAGTTGGTCAAATGCAAAACCAAGACCCTGGAAGAAGCCCACATGTCGGTCATGGCCGCCGAGCAGGCCGAGATACCGCGCGAGATCCTTTTCAAGGCCATCTGCCGCGTCTACGACGACGGTTTCGCCGAATCGGAGTGGGACGAGGTCTGGGCGCAACTGAAAGCCGAATTGATGGAAGATTATGTCGAGGTGGCCGTGGACCGGCACGTGCACAAGGCCAAGAAGCTCTGGCAGTGGAAGCTGAGGCTGGAGACGGTGCGTCCCTACATCGAGCGGGCCATGAAGGAGACGGGCAGCCGCGAGTTGGCGGTGGTCATGCCCCGTGTGCGGCAGTGGCTGAGCAAGGAGCAGACCAACCTGGCGGCGCAGATTTTACTCCGTAACATTTAAAATTCATATTTCGACGCCTGAACTCGCCAAAAAAATATTATCGGAGTGCTTCTGTTTGTGCGAGGGGCACGGTTAGTGTATAATTGAGGTAAGCCACCGTACTGAGGAGATGCAATGGCAACCACGACAATCACTTTGCAGGTTGATACAGACTTGGCACAAGCTTATCAGTCAGCGTCGGCCAATGACCAATCAAAGCTGCAGCTGCTACTGAATCTCTGGCTGCGGGAGCTATTCGTTCGCTCAACTTCACTCGCGGCTCTGATGGATGAACTGAGTGACAAGGCTCAGGAACGTGGACTAACGGCTGAGAAACTCGAAGAGATGCTCCATTGGATGCTACAGAAGAAGAGATCGAATGTCTTTGCAACAACTTGAACTCCCAATTGCTTTGCAATCTTCCACCCGGCGACTTGACATTAGTTACCGAGAGCGTCTCCGCGTGCTTTTATCCAGCGATCTCGATTTTCATGGTAAAAGCAGTGCGTATGCTTCCCACAATTTCCACGCCTTCCCAGCCAAGTTTCCCCCGCAGCTACCCAGAAAGTTCATTGAAGGGCTTACGGAACCAGGGGATGTTGTGCTTGATCCTATGATGGGGTCAGGGACGACGATTTTGGAAGCATTCCTGACCGGGCGCCGAGGCGTTGGTTTTGACATTGACCCGATGGCATTGCGGTTGTGCAAGGTCAAAGTCACGCTCCTGGCACTGGAGGAAATCGCCACAACGGGAAATCAGGTCCTCCACCGCGCTCAAAAGAGCCTGCAACAGGACGGGACTGAACTGCGCCGACAATTAGATGCCCGTTTTGGAGAAGCAGAGCGCAAGTTTCTGGACTATTGGTTCTTGCCCTCCACCCAACTCGAATTGATGGCCTTAATACGGGAAATAGAGCGCGTTCAAGATCCCAATATCCGCGAGTTCTTGGAACTGGCGTTTTCGGCAATCATTATCACAAAGTCGGGCGGCGTTTCGATGGCACGTGACCTAGCGCACACGCGCCCCCACCGCGTTCAAGATAAAACACCTCGTCCGGCATTGGATGAGTACCGCAAACGGTTGAGCAAGAACCTGAACAGCCTTGCTACATTGGCGCGCGGAAGTGGGACGGTTGAGCTTTCTCATGGTGACGCTCAGGCTTTGGCTCTGCGCGATCAGACGGTTGACTTGATCGTTACCTCCCCGCCCTACGCCTCGAATGCCATTGACTACATGCGAGCGCACAAGTTCTCATTGGTGTGGTTTGGACATTCGCTTGGAAGCCTTTCACAACTGCGCCGACAATACATCGGCCACGATGCTGTAACGGGTGTCGAGTTGGCCGAGTTACCTGACTCTGCTCGTCAGGTGGTTGCCAGCCTGGCCCGAGTTGACCCCAAAAAAGCCAGGGTGTTACACCGCTACTATTCAGAGATGACTCGCTGCCTGGCTGAAATGGCCCGTGTGTTAAAGCCGGGCAAAGCCGCTATTGTCGTAGTTGGCTCTTCCAAAATGCGTGGGATGGACACCCGAACCGACATTTGCTTGGGAGAGATTGGCAAACACATTGGGCTTGAGTTGGTCGGTATCGCGGTGCGAGAGCTAGACCGTGATAAGCGGATGATGCCAGCGCGACGAATACACTCCTCAAACCATTCCCAGATCGAGAAACGGATGCACGAAGAGTACGTAATCGGTTTTCTCAAACCGGAATCGAGATAGTAGCTCTGCACTCAATCGTGGTTGGGCAGGCTGCCCCACTCCGAGGGCGCAGGAGAGGAAAATTTATGGTTTTTTGGGCGGCGGCGAAGCCGCCGCCCAAAAAACACCCTATTTCCCCTCTTCTGTGTGGGAACATGTCCCACCCGATCGCTTGCCCACGTTTACATGCGGACCTGCCATCGAGATAGGAGTG
>JAOZOT010000866.1 GCA_029933115.1 Anaerolineae bacterium
CCGTCTTGGGATCAATCATCATCCCACATACCAGGTCTTTTACCTTTTCCATGATCTTATGCTCCTTTCTCGCTTTGTCTCAGGCGCGCTTGAAGCGCGTACTACGAACCACATTTTCAGCTACCAGGTCTGGAGGTTCACCCGGCGCAGCAACAGCGCGTTGATGGCCACGATGACGGTGCTGGCGGACATGATCGCGGCATCAATCCAGCGTTTTCAAGAACTCCAGCAGGTCGTTCAGGTCTTCGTCGCTCATCGTCCAGCGGGGCATGGGCCAGTCCAGCGACTCGCCGTCCGGCTCGACCCCTTCGGTGATGGCCCGCTTGATGGTCTCGTCGGTGTAGGGCTCGTGTGTCATTTCCCCTTCGCCTTCCTCGCCGTGTTCCTCTGCGGTCAACGTCTTGTAGCGGATGTCGGGAGCCTCGAAGGTACGCATCATCATCCGCACCCTGCCGCCGCGACCGTCGGGGCCGTGGCAACTGGCGCAGGTCGTCATCCCGCCGCCCATCATGCCCGTGTCCGAGGTGATAGGCGTGCCGCGCTGGCTGGTGGCGGTGAAGTAGATTTGTTCACCATTGGAGCGGTATCCTCCGCCGACCGTTGGCCCGATGAGCCCGAGGGCCAGGGCCAGGCAGGCTACCAGGAGCAGTCCAACCAGCACCCCGCCTCCGACGACGAGCCACCAGGATGTTTTCTTTTCATTCATTTTGTAACTCCTCCCCACAGTAGGGGCAATTCCGCCAGTCGGGTGCGGTCGGCCGACCGCAGGCCGGGCAGGCTTTGGCTGAAACCAATGGGGTCGCAGCTCCGCGCACGTTGCGCACCAGCCAGACACCGCCCGCAATCAGCAGCACCAGCAGGCCAAGGGAGATCAGCAGCCTCAACAGGGTGAAAATCAGGCCGAAGAAGCCACCCACCAGCCCACCGCCGAAGCGCCCCGTTCCTCCACACCAGGGGCACCAACTGCCCATCATGCCGCCGCCCATCATTCCCGGTCCCATCCCCCAGTAGCCGCTGCCAAATAGCATCGGCAAGAGGCTGAGCCCTACGAGGAAAACGACCAGCACCACCGATCCAAAGACCA
>JAOZOT010000360.1 GCA_029933115.1 Anaerolineae bacterium
GTGGTTAGGTGTTAGGTGATTGGGCGGTTGATAAGCTCACTAACGACCCAACCACCTAACCACCCAACAATCCAACCACCTAACCACCTATCTACCTTCCGTTGTCCGCTTAGCAACTTAATTTCAAGGAGCATTCTTATGAGCGATAGTTTCGAACCGCGTATCATTGGCTTTTTCTGCAACTGGTGTACTTATGCCGGGGCTGATTTGGCCGGCACCTCGCGTATCCAGTATCCCCCCAACATCCGCGTCATACGCCTGATGTGCAGCGGGGCGCTGGATCCGGTCTATGTCATCAAAGCCCTGCTAGAGGGAGCCGATGGAGTACTCATCGGCGGCTGCCATCCCGGAGACTGCCATTACCAGAGCGGCAACTACAAAGCCCGCCGCCGGGTGGCCATCCTCCAGAGCATCCTGAAACAGATGGGCTTTGAGCCGGAGCGGGTCTGGCTACGCTGGATCAGCGCCAGCGAAGGCCGCTACTTCGCCGACACCGTGACCGAGATGGTAGCCAAATTGAAGGAACTGGGACCCAATCCACTGAAGGGAGTAGGAGCGATATGAGCGTTACAGCCTATCTCGAAGTCGCTGAGGGTGATACCCTGGGGGCGTTGCAAAGTTTCCTTGGCCGGTTGCTGACCGAAGATATCGTTGATGCTCTGCTGGTCCCCCAAAAGCTGCCGGCCGGCGACAACGTGGCTCCCGCCTTGATAGAAGATCCGGCCAAGCTGTCTGGGGTTGATCCCCTCGCTCCGGTGATGCCGGTCGCTGCCGCCACAGCGTTGTCGAAGGTGACGGCCACAGAGCACGGCGAGCGATTGGCGGCTGTGCTGCGCTCGTGTGAGCTGCGGGCCGTCATCGAACTGGTCAAGCTCCAGCAGGCCGGCCTGGAGGATGTGATCCTCATCGGCGTTGACTGCCTGGGCACCTACGAGGTGAGAGACTACGCCAGGCTGATCGAGGCCGGGGTTGATCCCACGGCGGAGTTGCTGGCCGGAGCGGCCGAGGGCCAACTGACCGCCCACGAGGGCTATCAGTTCCGAGCCGCCTGCCGTATGTGCGAGAAACCGGTCCCCGGCGGCCCGGACGTGTACCGTCCTGACATCACCATTGGCCTCCTGGGCTTGGACCCCGGCAAGCAGATTCTCATAGAGGCCAGCGACGACCTGGCGGAAAAGCTGGGCCTGGAAGCAGACGCAGGACAAGTTGGTAACTTGTCAACCAAGCGGGAAGAGTTTATAGAGCGTTTGATTGCCGAGCGGACGGCGGAGCGCGACAAGATGTTCGCCGCCTTCCGCGAGCGGGTCACCGGCGTAGACGGTCTATTGGCCGAGTTCTCGACCTGCATCCGTTGCTACAACTGTATGGGGGCCTGTCCCATCTGCTATTGCAAAGAGTGCATCTTCCGCACCCCTACCTTCGACCACGCTTCGCCTCAATATTTCCGCTGGGCCGAACGCAAGGGGTCTATCCGTCTGCCGACCGACACTCTGCTCTTCCACCTGACCCGTCTCAACCACATGTCTACCTCTTGTGTCGGCTGCGGCCTGTGCGAGAGCGCCTGTCCCAGCGAGTTGCCGGTGGCCCTCATCTTCCGGGCTGTGGGACAGGAGACGCAGGCCATCTTTGACTATCACCCGGGGCGGAGCCTGGAAGAAGAGGTGCCGGTGGCCACCTTCCGCGAGGACGAATTGACGGATCTGGGAGAGGCGCCGAGATAACGAGTAATGAGTGATGAGTAACAAGTCAACTTTGCTCCGGCGACTTTGCGAGCGGCTCTTGCAAGCCCACCCGGATATTCGCGGGATCATCCTGTTCGGTTCGCTGGCCAGAGAAGAACCTCACCAGGACGTGGATCTGATGGTAGTGGTGGGGCAGGAGATGGAGCGCAGCGAGCGCGATAAAGCCCTGATTGCCCTACGAGAGGCCCTGGGGCCAGATGCTACACAGGTAGACCTGGTCGTCGTCCATGAGGAGGGGTTGTGGTGGGGGCTGGAGGCCCATTACCCCTTCTACCTGGACGTTGCCTTCGACGGGGTGGTTCTCTACGACGCCGGGGGCATCGCCGCTCTGTTGGAACAGGCCCGCCGGGAAGTGGCAGCCCGGGGTATCAGACGCACAGAGACAGGGGGGTGGCAGTTCCCGGTGCCGTATCGCCAACGAGTCCTTCTCTCTCCCTACGACAACCTCACCTGGGCTTCCCGATGGCTGGATGATGCGGAGCGGGACCTGCAGGCGGCAGGAGTGCTCTTTCAATCGGCCTTGTATGAGCGCAGCGTCACCCATTGCCAGCAGGCAGTGGAGAAGAGTGTTAAGGCGGTGCTGGCCTGTATGGGCCGGATGGAGCCCAGTCATTATCTTTCGACGTTGCTGCGTTCTCTGCTGACCGGTATTCAGGATGTGGTGTGGCGGGAACGTCTGGAGAAGATGGCACAGATGGCGGCAGAAATGGAGCCGGCCGCCGTTGACAGTCGGTATCCAATAGAGGTGGAAGAAAAAGTGATCTGGCCCGTGGAACGGTACGGCAAAGCAGAGGCGGCGCGAGCACTGGATTTGGCCCGCGAGAGTCTGGAGATTGGGCGGGCGTTCGCGCACTGGTGGACGGAGGAAAACGAAGGTGCGTGAGCCAGCCGCATTAGTCATTGGAGCAGGCATAGCCGGCATCCAGGCTTCGCTCGACATCGCCGATGCCGGCTTCAAAGTATATCTGGTAGAGAGAGAGCCAACCATCGGCGGGCGCATGGCTCAACTGGATAAAACCTTCCCCACCCTGGATTGCTCGTCCTGCATCCTGACCCCCAAGATGGTGGACGCCGGCCGTCATCCCAACATCGAGCTTCTTACCTACAGCGAGGTGGTTGATTTCCAGGGGCAGGTGGGAGACTTCCGGGTCAAGGTCAAAAGGAAGCCCCGTTACATCCACGAGGAGCTGTGTACCGGCTGTGGGCTGTGCGTCGAGGCCTGCGTCTGGAAAAAAGTGCCCTCCGAGTTCAATGCTGGCGTGGCTACGCGCAGCGCCGCCTACATTCCTTTTCCCCAGGCCGTGCCCCTGAAAGCCGTCATTGACGAAAAGACCTGCCTCTATCTGACCAAGGGCAAATGTGGTCGCAAGTGCGAAAAAGCCTGCGAGCGAGGGGCCATTGATTTCGAGATGAAAGAGGAGTTGGTGGACTTGCACGTGGGGGCCGTCATCGTGGCCACCGGCTTCGATCCCTTCGACCCCCGGCTCAAGCCCGAATTCGCCTACGGCGTCTATCCCAACGTCATCACCGGCCTGGAGTTCGAGCGGCTCTCCTCCGCCTCCGGCCCGACTCAGGGCGAGATTTTGATAAACGGCAAAAAGCCCGAGGACGTGGTGTTCATCCATTGTGTGGGTTCCAGGGACAAGAACCTGGGCAACGAGTATTGCTCGCGGGTGTGCTGCATGTACACGGCCAAGCAGGCTCATTTGGTGAGGGAAAAACTACCCGAAGCCAACATCACCGTCTTTTACATGGACGTGCGCGCTTTCGGCAAAGGCTTCGAAGAGTTCTACGACCGGGTCAGGATGGAGGGAGTGCGCTACCGGCGAGGGAACCCTTCCGAAATCTACAGAAGGGGCGACAGGCTGATCGTCAGGGCTGAGGACACTTTGCTGAGCGAGACCCTGGAAATGGAAGCCGACCTGGTAGTGCTGGCGGTGGGGATAACTCCCAGGGCCGACGCTCAGGAACTGGCCGACTTGTTGGGGCTCTCGCGTTCCCCTGACGGCTTCTTCCGGGAAGCCCATCCCAAGCTGCATCCCGTCGAGACGGGTGTGGAAGGCATCTACCTGGCCGGATGTTGCCAGGGGCCCAAAGACGTGCCCGACACCGTGGCCCAGGCCAAGGCTGCTGCCTCGTCGGCTATCGTGGTACTGTCGAAGATGAAGCAGGAGAAGCTCTGAGAGGTGTCAGTGTTTGCCGTTTGGAACAGCATTGGAGGTATCTGATGGTGATGAGATTTATTCTGACCAGCTATATAGAGCAGGTACTGGCCCGTGCCGTTTACGACAAACTAGAAGACAGCACGTTTGCTGGGCACATTCCGGTGTGCAAGGGAGTAGTAGCGTTTGGACCTGCCTTGCGCCAGTGTGAGGACGAGCTACGCTCTACATTGGAAGATTGGATTCTGGTTGGCCTCAAGTTAGGCCATACGTTGCCGGTGATTGCAGGCATTGATTTGAACAAGGAGCCACTCTATGAGCCGGTGGGCGCCGTGTA
>JAOZOT010000361.1 GCA_029933115.1 Anaerolineae bacterium
GCAAGCGAGACCTGCCCCCCCGGGGGATGGTTCCGGGCTGCTGGATGGCCAATCCAGCCAGAGCAATCTGGGGTCTACCAAGGCTCTGCTACCACGCGAGCCGCGGCCTGGCCGGCCACGTAGCCGGTGGAGAAAGCAGCCTGTAAGTTGTAACCACCGGTGTCGGCGTTTATATCAAGGACTTCTCCGCAGAAGTACAGCCCCCTCACCAGGCGCGATTCCATGGTGCGGGGGTCAACCTCTTGCGTGGAGACCCCACCGGCAGTGACGATGGCTTCGGCGATGGGCCGGTGGCCAACGATGGTCAGGCGAAAATCTCTCAGCAGGTTGAAGAGCCGCCTGCGCTCGGCGGCAGTGATCTGATGCCCTGGCTTGTCTGGCGGAATGCCTGTCAGACGGACAAAGAGGGCGATCATCTTGCGGGGCAAGAGCTCTTTCAGTATGTTGCGGAAAGCTCGTTTGCCGAAGCGGTCGAAATCGCGTTGCAGCCGTCGGTCCAACTGCTCGTCGGACAGGGCGGGCTTCAGATCTATGGACAACTCCAGCTTGCCCTGATCCAACCTGTCTACAGCCTGCGCGCTGAGAGTCAGGATGATGGGGCCGGAGACGCCAAAGTGGGTGAAGAGCATTTCACCGAACCGGCGGGCGATAGGCTGACCATCCAAAAGCAAGCTCACTGCGACGTTTTTCAGGCTCAGCCCTTGCAACGCTTGGACGTGGCTTTCTTTGACCACCAGGGGCACCAGAGCTGGCCTGACGGGCACGATGGTGTGCCCGAGAGCTTGGGCCAGGCGGTAGCCGTCGCCTGTGGAACCTGTCCCTGGATAGGAGGCTCCACCGGTGGCTACGATCACCGCTCCGGCGGTCAGGAACTCTCCCCCCTCCGTCCGCACTCCCGCTATCTGCCCCTCTTCAGCCTCCAGTGCGGTTACCCTGGCCTTGAACCGGACGCGGACTCTGTTCTGGCGCAGGTAGCTGGCCAGGGCGTCGGCCACTTGATGGGCGTCGTTGGAGGCTGGAAAGACCCTCTGCCCCCGTTCCACCACAGTGGGTACGCCCTGAGCGGCGAAGAAATCCATGAGGTCCTGGTTAAAAAAGCGGGCGAAGGCGTTGCGCAGAAAGGGGCCACTGGAGCCAAAGTGGGCTATAAAGTCCGGCATGTCGGCCAAGTTGGTCAGGTTGCACCGCCCCTTGCCGGTGATACGCAGCTTGTTGCCCAGGCGTCTTGTCTTTTCCAGCAGCAGCACCTGGGCTCCACATTCCGCTGCTCGACCGGCGGCCATCATGCCCGAGGCTCCGCCGCCGATGACAATGACCCTTTGCCGGCTCACCTCCCCCCCTTTCAGGGGTAGGTTTTTTGCTGTGTGAGGAGTAAGCTGCCAGATTGAAATCTGCGGCTTGGGGACGCTGTGCGCCGGTCGTCTGCCTGCACGGACGAAGCCGGGTTGTCCGCGGAGGCGGACAACCTGCGCCGCAGATGCTCTTTCAGACGTGATTTCAATCGCCGGCCAAGGGCTTTTTCACCCCTCACCTGCCGCGAGAAAACCCTACCCTTGTGAGCCCTCTCCCCAAAGGCCAAAGAGGCTTCGGTCAAACCTGTCGGCCGCAGACGGCTACCCTCCCGCAGGCTTGAAATTCACTTTGGGACAACTCCTAATGGAGAGGGGCGAGTTAGAACACCCGCCCCACGGATAAGACCGGTCGTGCACCCCCTGTCGAATCAGACTCCCCGGCTTGCCGGGGCCAGCCAGCTCCGACCAGGCGCCCCTGCGGCGCCCAGGAGTGACTGCTTACCGCTGCTTCCTTCCGGACCTGACGGGGTTCACAGGCTCCTGCCGCGCAGGACCCGATCTTCAACGCCACTTGGTCCCGGTAGTCCCGGAGAACACAGACCCTCGAGGGGGAATTCGACCCCGCTATAGCGGATTGCGGGTACAGGGCACCGCTAGCTCCCCGTCTAGCACGACCAAAATTATGTTACTCGATTAGAGGCAATTTGTCAAATACAGCAATGCAACACCGGCGCGCTCAAACTTTGGCGAGCCCTGCCTTGAGCGGGACGAGGGGCTCAACCGCACCGCCATTTGAACCGTTCCAATGTGGCGGAGAGGGCGGGATTCGAACCCGCGAGGCTCATCGCCTACACGATTTCCAATCGTGCGCACTAGACCGGACTATGCGACCTCTCCGGGCGAAAATATTATACCATTGATAAATGAATATTTCAACTTCAATAGTAGGGCCAGACCAAAGTCTCCATGACTTCTGAAGGGTGCACTTTGCGCGAGAGACGGTAGTAGACGATGTATTCGAGCGGCGGGAAGGTTTTCTTCTCGTAGTGAACTCCCAGCTTTTGGAGTTTTTTTTCCAAAGGTGGTGTCTGCTTCCAGCCTGGGTTAAATATGATGTAGGCAGGCGGCACCTCAGCGGCCTCAACTTGATGACCATATCGGGGGATGCGGTCCATTCCGTATAGGCTGTCAACGTAGTCAAAGGTGACCACCCGCTCCTGGGTTTCGAACATCAGCCGAAAGCCAATCCAGTGGTTGGTGTAGACGTAGCGAATGCCCTCGCTATCGAGGAAATCTATCAGGGCTTTGTTGGAGGCCGGCAGGGGCACGTTTTCAAAGACGCAGCGCATGGCGTCCACCGGGTCAACGGACAGGTTGCTCCACAGGTTCACCATCAGGACGAGGGCGACAAGGGCTGCCGTTAGAGGGCGATTGAAGGACCGCAGTCGCCATAAGAAGGCGGCCAGCATTATGGGCACGACGCTGTACAGGGGCATCAGGTAGCGCGCCAATATCCCTGAATCGGGTATGATCACTGTAAAATTGCCATTGGTCAGGGCGGCCAAGACGAAGACGAAGGGGGCCAGGATGAGGGTTGTGGCCAGCACAATGGCGGGGTTGTATCGCCGCGCCAGCACATCCCGCCCCACCGGCCACAGAGAAACCAGCATGGCCGCCAGGTAGAGCGGTATAACCGCAAAAGCGGCCGTGACGACCATCTCCCCCTTGATGGGGCGCAGCCCCCACAGGGTGGGCAAGGCGTCGGTAACGAAGTAACTCAGGGCCGCTTTGAGGGAAGGCCAGAAGTCCTGGGCCGGCACGACTCCTTCCAGGATAAGGCTGGCTGTGCTGCCCTGGGAACGGCCCAGGTTGGCCAGGAGGAGGGGCAGGCCACCCACCGGGCAGGCGGCGGCGAAAGCAGCCCATCCGGCCAGACCTATCCGCCTGGCTCTGGCCAGAAGGAGCAGGAGCACCGGCCCCAAATAGTAGAAATACTGGGGATTGACCCATAGGCCCAGGCCGCTGAGGAAGCCGAGGCCCAGCGTCGCTTTCCATAATCCCTTGTCCTGAGCCCGACGAGACAGTATGCGTTGCAGGAGGAGCAGGGCCAGGTTGCCCAGAACAGGGGTTTGAGCGTAGCCCCCCCAGGTTTTCAGGCTTAAAGCGGTCAGGAGGAGAGGGCACAGGGCTACGAAGAGGGCGCTCAAGAGGCCGATGGGGGGATGGTAAATTTCCTTGGCCAATTGATAGGTCATAAAAATGAAGAGGATGGAGAACAGGAGGGGTATTAACTTGAGAGTCAATGGGGATGCGCCCAGCAGGCGAAAGACGGCGGCGACCAGGTAAGATTCTAGGCTGCCCCCATAGGCTTGTCCGGGGTAGAAGATGGGGCGCTCGCCCCGCAGGATGCCAAAAGCCTGCAAGCCCACCAGGGCCTCATCGGCCTCGATGATCACTTGCGAGCCGAAAAGCAGGTACAGGCGGAGGGCTGTTCCCAGCAGAATGATGCTGGCCAGGATCCAACGGGTTGAAGGCGTCTTTGAGAGATACGGGTTGCTTCCCAACGAACCTCTCCGTTTATCGCTACGCAGTAGCAACCTGCGCTGCGCGGATGCCTTCCTCCACGCCTACGCGGGTGAGCAAGAGTGCGCCGACGACGAAAAAGACGATCAGAGAGACGATGCTCAGGCGGCTCTGGCCGGCGAGTTGGCTGACGACGCCGAAAAGCAGAGGCCCGGCAATGCCGGCGAACTTGGAATTGGGCGGAAGGTGGTGGTCAGCCGTGAGATTCCTGCTTTAACAGGGTTGATCGCCGGGCTGGTGCCCTCGGTGACCGGGGGTTCGGGCACGCGGCGGAAAAGGGGGATGGAGAACAGCCCCCACCACACCGACACGCTCAAAAACGAGACGCGCAGGGCAAAAGCGACGTCGGGCATACCAAACTTT
>JAOZOT010000867.1 GCA_029933115.1 Anaerolineae bacterium
ACTGCCCTCGTAGACAGTTGCTCACAAAACTAAAGTGTTACCAAAGCCCGAAGGGTCTGGGGAGGGTCAGGAGCCATAAAAAGGCACCAGGACGAGCGAGCCTGGCCCCAGGTGGACGGTCAAAGTCGGCCCCAATTGGGTGACCATGACCTCTTTGGGGGCCAGTTCTTTTTCCACCCTCTCCTTGAATTGGAGAGCGATTTCTTCCACGTTGGCGTGCACGATGGCTGCCTGCTCCACAGTTCGCCCGGCCGCCTTTTCCCTGGCCAGTTCGATTATCCGGCCAAAGACGGCCGATTGGGTGCGGGCCTTCTCGATGACCTGAGGAACACCCTCGGTGAAGGTAATGATCGGTTTGACCTTCACCGCGCTCTCTGCCGCCTCTTCGGCGCCAACGATGCGCCCACTCTCCTTGATGAACTCCAATTCCACCGAGGTAGCAAAGAAAGCCGTGTTCTCCTTGACCTTCTCAACGAGAGCCAGAATGTCGTCTTTCGTTTTGCCCGCCTCGGCCGCCTTGGCCGCCTCAAGGACCATGAAACCCATAGGCATACAGGTGATGTTGGAATCCACCACTTCCACCTGGACCTCGGGCACCTCTGCCGCACCCAACTCGGCGCTACCGCAGATGCCGCTTATCTTCTTGCCGGCGTGGATAGAGACTATGGTGTCGGTCTGCTTGGCCAGAGCCCGGTAGACCTCCGCGAACTCGCCGGGAGAGGGGATGGCAGTTTTGGGCATGTCCCCCTCGCTGCGCACCTTCTCCTCGAACTGCTTTATGTCAATCTCAACGCCATCACGGTAGCTCCCGCTGGCGAACTGGATAGCGTAGGGAACCACTGTGATCCCATACTGCGAGATAAGCTCCGGCGGCAGACTGCAAGTGCTGTCTGTGACAATCTTGACTTTGGCCATCGTTTTCCTCCTTAAGGCTCTGTGGGCTTTCGCAGCAGGTCAGAGGGATGAGAGAAGCCTCCTCTCCCATTTTCCCTCTCCCTCACCAAATAGATGGGAGAACGGCCCGCCAGTTCTGCTCTCAGAGCGTGTCTGAAAATTCAGAGGGCGGCGCTCGTAGTAACGAC
>JAOZOT010000362.1 GCA_029933115.1 Anaerolineae bacterium
GGCCTCGGCTACTGGGGCTACACCAGCTACGTGGTACCCGCTACAACCCCCACCCCCACGCCGGTTTTCGAAGCCGAGGAATTCGACCGGGTGATCTCGGCCACCGGTGAGGTGGTTCCCGCCCGCTGGGCCCAACTAAGCTTCAAAATCGGCGGCCGTCTGGATGAACTGGCCGTGCAGGAGGGGGATCGAGTCGAGGCCGGCTACGTCCTGGCTCGTCTAGAAACGGGCGACCTGGAGCGCCAGGTCCAGCAAGCGCAGGCGGCACTGGCCGTCAGTCAGGCCAACCTGGCTCAGATCAAGGCCGGCGCCAGGCCAGAGGAGATTGCCGCCGCCCGAGAAGCCCTGGCCGCAGCCCAGGCAGGGGTCTCCGCTGCCAAAGCTAATCTGGCTTCCGCCCAGGCGGAGCTGGCCAAGCTGGAAGCGGGCGCCAAACCAGAGGAACTGATGGCAGCCAAGGCAGCTATGGATAAAGCGGCCGTGGCCCTGCAGTTGGCTCAAAGCGAGTACGACAAAATCGCCTGGCAGAGCGGCATTGGCGCTACCCAGCAGGCGGTGGCCCTCCAGCAGGCCAGCGCCGACTATGAGAGCGCCAAAGCCAACTACGAAGCTCTCCTGAGGGGAGCGACGGCCGAGGAACTGGACATCGCCCGGGCGGCGGTGGAAGCAGCCCGCGCCCAGGTTGAGGTAGCTCAGGCCCAGGCCCGGCAAGCCCAGGCCCGGTTGGACCGGTTGCTGGCCGGACCGACGGCCGAGGCCATTGCTGTGGCCGAAGCCCAGGTGGAGCAGGCTCAGGCAGCCGTGGCTCAAGCCCAGGCAGCCCTTCAGGACGCCGAGTTGGTGGCTCCTTTCACCGGCACAGTGGCCGGGGTGATGGTCAGGGAGGGAGAGTTGGTGACCGCCGGCCAGCCGGTGATGTTCCTGGGCGACCTTTCTCACCTGCGGATCGAGACCACCGACCTGAACGAAGCCGACATCTGGGCCGTAGCCGTGGGTCAGGAGGTGACCCTCACCTTTGATGGACTGCCGGGCAAGGCCCTCTCCGGCCGGGTGAGCCGCATTGCCCCCATGGCCAGCATCGAGCAAGGCGGCACCAATTACACCGTAGTCATCGAATTGGACGAGCAGGACCCCGGCCTGCGCTGGGGGATGACCGCTTACGTGGACATCACGGTGAAGTAGGGGTAATCCCTTGCGGTTGCCCAGCGGGGTAATCCTTGCGGTTGCCCAGCAGGGCAATCGGGTAAGGGCAAGCCTTACCCCTACGTGGCAGGGATACGGGGCTCTACCCCTACGTGGCGGGGATACGGGGCCTTACCCCTACGTGGTGGGGATATGAGGCCCTGCCCCTGCGTAGCGGGGATGCCTGAGCGGTTACCAAGGAGACGGATAGACAATGGACAACAACATCGTGGTGGAAACGCGCAACCTGACCAAGGTGTTCGGCGACGGCGACGAGGTGCGGGCTCTGGATGGGGTCAACCTGATCGTGCGACAGGGTGAGTTGCTGTCGGTGATGGGGCCTTCGGGCAGCGGCAAATCCACCCTGTTGCACCTCATCGGCGCCCTCGACCGCCCCACCGATGGGCAGATACTGATCAGAGGACAGGACCTGGCCACGGTCAAGGACCTGGACCGCTTCCGCAACGAAGAAGTGGGGTTCGTCTTCCAGTTGCACAACCTGATCCCGACCTTGAACGCCCGGGAGAACGTGGAGATTCCCCTTTACGAGCAACCCCTCAGCGAAAAGCAGCGTCGCCAGAGGGCAGCCGAGATCTTGGAATTGGTGGGGCTGGGCGACCGCCTGAACCACCTGCCCGGCCAGCTCTCCGGCGGGCAGCGGCAGAAGGTAGCCATCGCCCGCGCCCTGGTCAACGACCCGACCATCGTCCTGGCCGACGAGCCCACCGGCAACCTGGACAGCCAGAGCGGCCAAGATGTGATGGCCCTGCTGCAAGAGTTGAACGAGAGACGAGGCACTACCATCATCGTCGTCACCCACGACCCGGCCGTGGCCCGCAGCACCAAACGTATCATCACCCTGCACGACGGTCGCATCGCCCGTGACATGCCCCTGGAGAGCCCCTACATCGAGGACCTGCGCGAGTTCAGGGACTCGCCTCTGGGAAAATCCCTGTTGGACGGGAAAATACCATCCGAGTTGAGGGGCCTGGGGCTGGAACAGGTGACGCCACTGTTGAAAAGAATCTTGGAGAAGGTGTGAATGAGATGAACGTCAAATACATCGCCATTTTCGCAGTTCTGGTTTTGATACTCTGGACAAGCGCTGCCTGTGAAACGCCCTCCATAGGCACTTCACCCACCTCAACCCCGCCTCCCCTGCCGGCCGCTCAGACGGCCAAAATCAGCGTCGTCTCGGCCGAGGGAGAGGTCGTGCCCGTGAAGCAGGCCACGCTGAGCTTTGAAGTGGCAGGACGGCTGGCCGAACTACTGGTGTCCGAAGGCGATGCAGTCGAAGCCGGTCAAACACTCGCTCGCCTCGACCAGACTGATTGGCAACAGCGGGTGGACGAGGCTCAGGCCGCCCTGGAACTGGCTCAGGCTCAATTGGCGCAGGCCAAGGCCGGAGCCACGGCCGGCGACTTTGCCGTCGCCGAGGCGGCCCTGGCCACGGCCCGCGCCAGACTGGCCCAGATCAAAGCCGGCCCCACTGCAGAGGACATCCTTGTAGCCAAGGCCAACATGAACGCCGCCGCGGCCGCCGTACAACTGGCACAGGCAGAATACGACAAAATCTCCTGGCAGGCAGGGATCGGCGCCACTCAACAGGCCCTGGCCCTGCAAGAAGCCTCCACCAACTATGAAATCGCCAAGGCCAACTACCAAAAGCTGATCAAAGGGCCCACGGCCGAGGAAATCGCCGTGGCTGAAGCCCAAGTCGGTGAAGCCCAGGCCCAGTTGGTCAAACTGAGAGAAGGACCCCGCCCTGAGGACATCGCTGTGGCCGAAGCCCGGGTTCGGCAGGCGCAGACCGCTCTGGAAGGAGCCCGCATAGCCCTGGAGAAAACCGTCCTCGTCGCCCCTCTGTCTGGCGTCGTGGGCAAAGTGATGGTCGAGGAAGGAGAGACGGTGATGGCCGGCGCACCGGTGCTCGTAATCGGCGACTTGAGCGCCCTCCAGGTAAAGACCGACGACCTGAGCGAGGTGGACATCGTTGAAGTAGCTGTAGGGCAGAAGGTGGAAGTCTCTGTAGACGCCCTGCCCGACCGAGAATTTCGCGGCCGGGTGAGCAAGATCGCCCCTATGGCTGAGAAACAGCACGGCGACATCGTCTACACCGTGACCATTGACCTGGAAGAAGGAATTGAGGCGGGCCTGCGTTGGGGCATGACCGCCTATGTGGATATTCTGGTGAGGGAATGAAGCGGGAATGGCCGACTAGCCTGGTGGACAGACTCACAGGTTGTCAAAAGCGACCATCGGCGGTATAATAAGCCAGAGGGCCGCTCAAGCCCCCCAGACTTTGCAAGCCCATGAAGGGAGTAGCCGATGAAAGAAGCGATGCTTTATGACAAGCTGGAAGACAACCAGGTGCGGTGTGCTCTTTGTGCCCACCGATGCCTCATAAAACCAGGCCGACCGGGAATCTGCGGGGTGCGAGAAAACCGGGACGGCACTTTATATTCCCTCGTTTACGCTCAGGCCGTCTCCGCCAACGTGGACCCCATCGAAAAGAAGCCTCTCTACCACTTTCTGCCCGGCACCGGCGCTTTCTCCATCGCCACTGTAGGCTGCAACTTCCGCTGCGACTTTTGTCAGAACGCCGACATCTCGCAGGCCCCCAAGGGAGGAGGGTGGGGGCGATGGGGTCAGGAACTGCCGCCGGAGCAAGTGGTGGATTTAGCTCAAAAGTACCGCTGTGCCAGCATTGCCTACACCTACACCGAGCCGACCGTGTTCTTCGAATATGCCTACGACACAGCCAAAATAGCCACCGCACGAGGCATCAAGAACGTCTTTGTCACCAACGGGTACATGACCGAAGAAGCCCTGCACCAGATCGAACCTTATCTGGACGCAGCTAACGTAGACTTGAAAAGCTTCACCGACGAATTTTATCGGCGCATCTGCGGGGCCCAGTTGCAACCGGTGCTGGATTCCATTCGCCTCATGCATCAGATGGGCGTCCTGGTAGAAGTGACCACCCTGATCATCCCTGGCCACAACGACAGCGACGAGGAGCTGCGCCAGATCGCCCAGTTCCTGGCCGACA
>JAOZOT010000868.1 GCA_029933115.1 Anaerolineae bacterium
CACCACCCACCGCGTCATCAGCTACACCCTTCGGCTACGCTCAGGGCAGGCCTATGATTCGCTCTACAGACTCACGGAAGCTCCATACTTCCACCTCGGATTCTTTCGCCCTTACGCCTGCCCGGCGACGGCATCTTGCACCGCCACTCGCGCCATGTTGCTATTCCTCGCCGATTGTGGTACAATTTTTCTATCCCGTCTAGAGGTAAAGCGATGAAACTCAAGGAATTGATTCAGGACATGACCCAACTTGAGGCCAATTTGCGTCGCTTTGAGGAGAAATTTGGTGTCAAGTCGGCTGAATTCTACCGGGCCATCACAGGCGGCGAACTGGACGAATTCGATGCGCTGGATGAATATCGCATGGAGTTTATCGAATGGCTGGCACTGTACAAGACCTGGCTCAGCCTGAACGAGAAATACCATCAGTTGGTCGCTCGCCAGCCGGTGGCCATCCAGATCAAAACAGTCCTGGCTGCCTGAAATGGGTCATCCACTCGCTACACCGGCCGACTACGAGGCCTTCATCTACAGCCTACCAGAGCGCTACACCAGCATAGAACGATCTCTGCTGGTGTATATTCCCCAAGGGGCTATGTTTGGCCGAGTCGTTGGCTTGATCCTCTTCGCCCATCACGTCGTTCTCTGTGTCCAAGAGTTTCTGAACTTTGAACTGGGAGTCATTGAGGGCTACGGTTACGAAGTGTCACGCAGCCACGTGACGCCAGACCATTTACCGCCAGCAGAGGAGTATTGCCGACCCTCATACCCTGGAAAAGAAAAGCTCTACTGGTACGATTCGTTTCCCCATCCTGACGACCCCGTGTTAGCTTCCACATTCCAGCGCCGGACTTGACGTTTACGGCCCCTAACTTGCCCTTCCTTATCGAGGAAGTTGAACAGACGGTGTTGGCTGACACCTCACCCAGGTCGTGAGCGGCACTTGACCACCGGCTTCACCTACAACGGCGCGGGTGACCGGGTAGCCAAGACCGTGAACGGCGTGACCACCGACTATGTGCTGGACCCGGCGGCGGGGTTGACGCAGGTGTTGGTGGAGTCAACGGGTGAGGAGTCAAC
>JAOZOT010000869.1 GCA_029933115.1 Anaerolineae bacterium
GGACGACGTTGGGCAACGGCTCCTGCCACAGCCATTCCACCCGCAGCCAGAAGCCCGGTATTACCTCTGACCGGTACTCCCCTTCCCGCCCTCCAAAAGTCATCTGGTACCGTCCTTCTTCCCTCAACCGGTAGAACTCTGCTCGCTCCCGCGTTGGATCAATCAGCCAGTACTCTCGCACACCGCCGGCCTCGTACTCGTAGAACTTTTCCCCGCGATCCCGCCCTGCACTCTCCGGCGAGACAATCTCCACGGCAACATCTGCCGGGCCGTCCAGATAAGTCTCCCTCAGCCGATCCAGATGCTCTCGCGCCACAAACAGCAAGTCTGGCTCCCGCCCCGATCGCTCCAGCTTCAATCGCATCAGATCCTGGTGTCTATCACTCGCTGGGCTGTACATCACCACTTCCCCATCCACCCACTCGGCCAGGGTGTCCTCGTCGGCTCACTCCAGGAACTCTTCATAACTCATGCGCAGGGGAGTGGCTCTCTTGGTCTCGGGGGGTGCTCAACAACTCCACCGGCCGCTGCTGCAGCAGCGAGTTGCCTTCAATCCAGTCCGCCAGCTCGCGGACGACCATCTCCCGGACCAACTCGATTCCCTCCAAGCTCGTTGTGTTCATAATCTTTCCTCGTTGCGCAGAATGTCAGGCGTTTCAGGATGATCTCATCGGCGTTCAGCCCGACTGTGTCCGCTTCCCGACTGCAGACGTTGCTCGCCTTGGCTATCAGGTTTCCTCTATCATCGCCTCTATCTGCGCCACGACCACGTCTAAAGCGATGGGGTTGTATCCCCTTCGGGGATGATGACGTCGGCGTAGCGCTTGCTGGGTTCGACGAATTCCAGGTGCATGGGCTGTACTGTGGCAAGGTATTGATCTATCACCGAGCGCAGGAACCCCAAGGTAAGTGTCACTCCCGAGGCAGCGACGTTGTAGAGGGAGCCTTGGATGGCTTGGGCAGCCATGGAAGGGGAATCGGTAGAGGGATCTTCCTCCCCCATTGTCACTCTTCCTCCACCTCCGCCTGCGCGGCAGCATCCAGAAAAGCCAAAAAGTGCTCGAGATCCTGTTTCACCG
>JAOZOT010000363.1 GCA_029933115.1 Anaerolineae bacterium
TGAGCATCGTCGTCACTGGTTCCATCGCCTATGACTACCTCATGTCCTTTCCCGGACGCTTCAGAGATCACATTCTGCCGGAGAGGATCGAGAGCTTGAGCGTGAGTTTCCTGGTTGACTCCATGCACAGGCGTCGCGGTGGCTGCGCTCCCAACATTGCCTACTCTCTGGCCCTGCTGGGAGAGCGACCCAAGGTGATGGGCACTGTGGGCCAGGACTTTGCCGAGTATCGGGCCTGGCTGGAGGAGCAGGGCATTGACACCTCGGCCATCAAAGAAATCGAGGGCGAGTTCACCGCCTCCTTCTTCGTCAGCACCGACCGGGAGAACAACCAGATTGCCAGCTTTTACACCGGAGCAATGGCCCAGGCACACACCCTCTCTTTCAAGGACCAGGATTATTCCAGCATTGAGGTGGCCATCATCTCCCCCAACGACCCCCGGGCAATGGTGCAATACGCGCAGGAATGCCGGGAGTTGGGCGTCCCCTACATCTATGACCCCAGCCAGCAAATTGTCCGTCTGAGCGGTGAGGAGCTCAGGGAGGGGGTACGAGGAGCCAGAATGCTCATCCTCAACGAATACGAGTACGAAATGTTCCAGAGGAAGACGGACCTCTCGGAGGCAGAGATTCTGACCCTGACCAAGACCATCATTGTGACCAAAGGGGAACGCGGTTCGACGGTGATAACCCTTGAGTGCGAGCCCGAGGAACTGACCGGATTACCCGACGCCAGTTGCTTGAGAGTCATTGATGTTCCCCCCGTCCCTCCACGGTGCATTTCAGACCCCACCGGTGTAGGCGACGCTTATCGAGCGGGCGTCATCAAAGGGCTGGTCCGTGGCTATTCCTGGGAGACCATCGGCCGGCTGGCCAGCCTGGCCGCCACCTACGTCATCGAAACTCATGGCCCCCAGTCTCACCGCTACACCCTCTCCGAGTTCATAGCCCGCTATCGGGAGCACTTTGGGCACACCGAGGAGTTAGATGACCTGTTAGGTAAGTGTCAGGAGACAAGGAAAGAGGATGAGCACCAAGCCCTCCCTATATCTGTTCCCTGAGCCTCATCACCTACCCCCGGTGAGGGACGTGTGGCGAGTCGGGAAGCTGAGTGACAAAGGCGAACTCCTGGCTTTTTTGCAGCGAGACCGCTTCTACGCTGCCTACGCTATCGGCGATTTGGAACCCGACTTTTTCTCCCAATGTGAATGGTTCACCGCCAAAGCCGGAGGGCGTATCCAGACCCTGGCCTTGCACTTCACCGGCCTCGATCCCCACATCCTGTTCACCATGGGCGTGAGTGAGGGCTTGGCCCTGATATTGGGCTCAGCCCTGCGACCGGAGCGGGCCTACTTCACCGTTCGTTCCGAGCATCTGCCCGTCATCCGGGCTTTTTACTCTCTGGGCGAGATCAAAAGGATGCTGAGAATGACGGTGCATGAAGACGACTTCCGGCCCGCTGCCGGGAAGGCGCTTAAGCTGGGCCCAGGCTACTGTAGTGAACTGAAACGGCTCTACAGCCTGGGGGGGAGCAGAGGCGAGTCCGTGATTGCCTTCAGCCCCTATCAACTGGCTCAAGGCGTGTTTTATGGCATCGAGAAACGAGGGCGATTGGTGGCTGCCGCCGGCACCCACCTGGTCGCACCTACCTACGGCATAGCCGCAGTGGGCAACGTTTTCACCGACCCCTACTATCGGGGGCGGGGCTACGCCACCCTCTGCACCGGCGCCGTGACCGAAGAGCTTCTATCACAAGGTCTGGATGTGGTCCTCAACGTCCAGGAGGGAAACGCCGACGCCATCCACATCTACGAGAAGCTGGGCTATCGCGAACATTGCCGCTTCATCGAAGTCCTGGGTGTGCGAAAGGCCCTGGCCAAGAGCCGGGCCTGACAGGCTTTGGCAAACCGGTCGGATCATTGGAAATAACGTTTGGAAGGAGAAAGCTGAATGACTGTCAAATGTGATGTTAAAGACTTGGACCTGGCTCCCAAGGGCAAGCTGCGCATTGAATGGGCCGAGCAAGAGATGCCGGTGCTCAGGTTGATCCGCCAGCGCTTCGAGAAAGAGAAGCCCCTCAAGGGAATAAGGCTTTCGGGATGTTTGCATATCACTACCGAGACGGCCAACCTGGCCTTGACTTTGCAGGCCGGAGGAGCCGACCTGGTGCTCTGCGCCTCCAACCCGCTCTCTACTCAGGACGACGTGGCCGCCTGCCTGGTGGCCGAGTACGGCATCCCGATCTTTGCCATCAAGGGCGAGGACAACGAGACCTACTACCGGCACATCAATGCTGCTCTGGACCACGAGCCCCATCTGACTATGGACGACGGCGCCGATCTGGTCTCCACCCTGCACAAAGAGCGCACCGAATTGATAGGCAACGTCATCGGCGGCACCGAAGAGACGACCACCGGGGTCATCCGCCTGCGGGCTATGGAAAAAGACGGAGCTTTGCGCTACCCCATTCTGGCCGTCAACGACGCCGATACCAAGCACTTTTTCGACAACCGCTACGGCACCGGCCAATCAACCATTGACGGCATCGTGCGGGCCACCAACGTCCTGCTGGCGGGCAAGACCTTTGTGGTGGGAGGATACGGTTGGTGCAGCCGGGGCATCGCCATGCGCGCCCGGGGCATGGGGGCCAACGTCATCGTCACCGAGGTTGATCCTCTGCGGGCTCTGGAGGCGGTCATGGACGGCTTTCGGATGATGCCCATGCTGAAGGCAGCGGAGATTGGCGACATCTTTGTCACCTCCACCGGCGACATCAACGTCATAGACAAACCTCACTTCGAGGTCATGAAAGACGGAGCCATCCTGGCCAACTCAGGCCACTTTAACGTGGAGATCAACATCCCGGCCTTGGAGGAGATGGCGGTCGAGAAACGCCGTATCCGTGATTTCGTTGACCAATACCTCATGCCCGATGGGCGGCGTCTCTCTCTTCTGGGTGAGGGCCGCCTGGTCAACCTGGCTGCGGCCGAAGGCCACCCGGCCAGCGTGATGGACATGAGCTTCGCCAACCAGGCCCTGGGAGCTGAATACATAGTCAAGCAGGGCAAGAGCCTGGAAAAGAGAGTCTACTCCGTGCCCAAAGAGATTGACCGCGAAATCGCCCGCCTGAAGCTCCAGGCCATGGGCGTTGAGATTGACACCCTGACCCCAGAGCAAGAGAGATACCTGGAGTCCTGGCAGGAGGGCACCTGAGGTTGTTGCTCTATGGATCCACTCACCCACGCCCTCATTACCTGCGTGCTCATAGGTAGGGACAAGGCTTCCCTGGTCGCCGGCGTGGGGCCAGACCTGCCTTTCTGGGCTGTCTATTACCCCCGGGTTCGGCGCAGTGGTGGCGTGCGCCACGTCCTGCTCACCGGTGAGTGGCCTCAGCCCCCGCCGGGGCTCAAGCTCGCCTACGATGCCACTCATAGCCTGGCGCTGGTGGGCGTGGCGGCCATCCTGGCCCGGCTGTTGACGGGGCGCGTTCCGCGCTCCCTGTTGGCCTGGGCCCTGCACATCCTGGTTGACGTGCCCACTCATGGCCGGGCCTGGTCGCCGAGAATCTTCTGGCCCTTGAGCGACTATGCCTTCAGGGGCCTGTCCTGGGTCGAAGTAGCCACCCCCACTCTGGTCAGACTGCTGCGTTGTCGGGGACGGTGATGGGGCCTGAGAGTTTCGCTGCCCGGACCTGTGATGCTGCCGGCCGCTAATCTGCGTCGGCCCTGAGGAATTGGAGGGAGGGATGACAGAAGGGCAGGGGATAGCCTACGAGCACTTGCTACGACGGGGAGGGGACCGAATGCTCCGCGAGGCAAGTGCTTACTTTGCCGGTGAGGGACGATTGCACGGCGCATTGCGCCGATTGGCGCAACGCTTGAACGCGGAGGGAATCCCCTACGCCCTGTTGGAGGGACCGGCCCTTGCCGAATACGGGTATCCACGACTGACGGAAGACATTGACTTGCTGTTGACGCCGTCTGGATTGGAGCGCTTCCGCCAGCAACTAGTGGGAAGGGGATACCGCCCGGCTTTCAGTGGAGCCGAGAAAACGTTCCGTGACACCGAGACAGGCGTGCGTATCGAAATCGTGACCGCCGGGGAATACCCAGGCGATGGGCTACCCAAACCGGTAGCTTTCCCCGACCCGACGACCCCAGGGGTGACGGTAGAGATAGAGGGCATCCGTGTAGTGACGTTGGAGAAGCTGATCGAGTTGAAAC
>JAOZOT010000870.1 GCA_029933115.1 Anaerolineae bacterium
AGTATACCACATCCCCCTGCCGCAGCGCAACCCGCTGCCCGCCAAAACAGCAGGCCCGGCATCCCCATGCCGGGCCTATACTGCCTGATCAACTCAGGTGGTGCCGAGCACAGTGATGATAAGCGAGCATACCTACACGTTTTTAGTACAGAAGCACCACCAGGCGTCTTTAACCCCATTAAGAAACTCACAATCGCTCTATTCTGAACACAATATCGTTGAAATCCTCGTCCGGATACAGATCGTTGCAGTGGTAACGGAAACCGTTCCCTATCTCCTCCACTATCATCCACGCACCATTGTGCATGAAATGAATCCCGTTCCGCATGTTCCCATCGTTCCAGATGTTCATAACATGGATATGCCCGTCCTGCGTGTGGCAAATGACTTCAACTGGTCGGAAAGGTTCATCCAGCCAAAGACAGAGCCGGCCCTTTATACCTCCTTCCTCATATACGCTTCCATAGGTGATTCGACGAAGTTTTTCAACCGGAGGAAGCCCTAATTGTTCCACGAGAGGGGGCGGTCGCAACTCTTCAATGGGTACGGGATACGGCCATATGAACAGATGATGACACGAGTTTCCTTCTACCTCCATCTGCTTGTCTATGAGCAAACCCACCCCTTCCCGCGGCCGGTATCTCACCGATCCTCCCCAGGTGGAGTCGAATGATTCGATGGTCACGCGCACGCGCTGGCCGTCGGCAACAGGGAACTGATGCTGACGCCAGATTTCTCGCCCCTGGTAAACGATCCTACCTTTCCCTTCGCGGATTTCATCTGGCAATATCATCACCCTACCTCCGATGCAACTCGTAATGCTCACCCGCCCACAATGGTAATATGTTAGCCGGGTTGTGCGGGTCTGGGATGTTCCGACCATATTTGTGATGCAAATGCAAGAGCTCTCCGGTCTCCGGATGCCGTGGAGCTAGGTTGCGGCGCATCCTTGCCAGATTTGTTTCATCCCATCTTTCTGGGTGATTCAGTACCTCGTTAATCCGCCAACGCCGCCTGACCGTGCTCCAACTGGGGTAGCCGTGGCGGGTGGGGGCGTTGATCGGATCTCCAGGCCGCC
>JAOZOT010000364.1 GCA_029933115.1 Anaerolineae bacterium
GGCGGGAGGCGGTGACTGCCCTCGTAGACAGTTGCTCACAAAGCCAAGAGGATTTCCGGGTAGGGTATACCTCCTGTGTCATCTGACAACCGGGAACGGATTTATGCATTGCTGTCCTTAGGGTAGAGGCGGGCCTCTAGTGTCACCCTCCCGCAGGTGGCGAACCCTGCGGGAGGGTCATCGGCCGGCTTTGCCCCGGACAGAGCTTGTCACGGCAGGTGGTCGGGGGTGAATCCTTCGGGCAAAAGTTCGGTGAGGGCAAAAGTCCGTTGGCGGCCGGCCGCGTCGGCTACGATGACCTGAATATCGTCCCCAAATTCCATCAACACCTGGCGGCAGGCCCCACAGGGCGTAGCGCCGTTCTCGGTGACCACGGCGATGGCCTCAAACTCCCGCTCGCCTTCTGAGACGGCCTTGAAGACGGCCACTCGCTCGGCGCACACTGTAAGCCCATAGGAGGCGTTCTCCACGTTGCAGCCTGTGTAGATTCGGCCTGAGCTAGCCAGAATGGCCGCTCCCACAGCAAAGTTGGAATAAGGGGCATGGGAGTGTTTTCTGGCTTCAGCGGCCAGGGCGACAAGCCTGTCCCGATCTTTCATCCCCTTACCTTCCGAGGAGATAACCCAGGCCGATGGAAAGCACTCCTGCTCCAATCATCTTCAGCCCCCACAGGGCAAAGTGTTCTCGCGAGACTATCCCCAGAAAGGCGCCCAGACCAAAGAGAGACAGCAGGGCGATACTCACCGAGAGGTAATAGCTGAGGTAGATATCTCCCAGAACGACGCTGAAGAAAAAGGGCAAGAGCACAACCAAGGCGGCCAGAAAAGGAGCAAAGCCATCTACCAGGGCCACAATGATCCCTGCCACCCGCGAGGCTCTCCCAATTCTGGTCTCACTCAGGTCTGTCAGAGTGTGATTCTCCAGATCATCGAGGTCCCGCTTTCGCTCGGCGGCCTCGGTGAAGTAGGCTCCCCACAGGCCCGATATCCCCATAGCGATGGATGTGGCCAAGCCCGTCGAAATCACCACCGAAGCGCTTTCCACGTGAGCCGCATAGCTCCCGGTGAGGACGCCAATGATGGTCAAGATGCCGTCAAAGGCGTTCATCACAAAATAGCGACGAGCTATCTCGCCTATTTCAGCGATGTCGTCATATTCCTTAAATTGTCGCAATCTACGCTTTAGAAAACCCATTGGCGTTAACCTGAGCACCCAGGCCATCTGATAAAGCTCCACCTCAAACCGACTAGGCTTCCGATACTTCTAGAGCTGGCCAACTCTTTATTTCAGTCTTGAAGGGTGGGTACATCGTCAAGTATAATCGTACCGGCCACCGCTTCGTCAATGGAGTGCACTGCACCCCCGTTATCCTGAATCACCCTCAGAACCTGATCGTAAATGACATTTTTGCCCTGAATTGTGACTTTGGCGTTCTCCACCTTGCGATCTATCTCATAGATGCTGATATTCACTCCGTCAATGCCCTCCAGCTTGCTCAATTGCTGGGCCAAATCTATGATGGAAGGTTCGTGGGGCTTCAGGACATCGAGCACCAAGCGTCTGATGTTACTCATTTGTTTTCTCCCTTTCTCTGTCTTGCTTCGCGCGCGCCGGCACACCGTAGACCACCTGCCCAGGGGGTACATCGCGGGTCACGACAGCGCCGGCCCCTGTCTTGGCTCCTCTCCCCACCTTCACCGGAGCAACCAGCATGGTATCGCTGCCTATAAAGACATCGTCTTCAACCACTGTAGGATGCTTCCGCTCACCATCGTAGTTGCAAGTAATCGTGCCGGCCCCGACGTTGACGTTGGCGCCCAGGGTGGCATCGCCCAGGTAACTGAAGTGACCCATCTTGGTGCCAGGCCCTAGATAGGAGTTTTTGATTTCACCAAAGTTGCCGATGTGCACACCTCTGGCCAAATGGGCTCCCCTGCGCAGGTGGGCGAATGGACCAACATCAACATCGTCCTCCAGCACGGCTTCCTCTATCACCGAAGCCTCAATGACGCATCCGTTTCCGACGGTAGAATCACAAATTATGGTGTTGGGACCAATGCGGCAGTTGCGGCCGATTGCAGTTGCGCCCCGCAAGTGGGTGTTGGGATAGATCACCGTATCCTGGCCGATCTCCACTGAAGCATCAATGTAAGTCGAAGCCGGATCCAGCAGAGTCACCCCGGCCAACATCCAGCCCTCGTTGATGCGCCGGCGCATGAAAGCCTCGGCCTTGGCCAGCTTGACCCGGTCATCGAGGCCCATGACCTCGACGGCATCGGCCGCTTGAGCTGCCACCGGCTCCCCTTCGGCCACTGCCATTTCCACCAGGTCTGTGAGGTAATATTCCCCGTGTTTGGGCTGCAACTTCTCGAGGTGAGGCCACAACCACTCATCTCGAAAGCAAAGGATGCCACTATTGACTTCTCTGATCTCACGCTGCTCTGGGGTGGCTTCCTTGTGCTCGACGATGCCGGTGACTCGGCCAGTTTCATCCCGCAGAATACGCCCGTAGCCGGTCGGATCGTCCGGGCGAAAGGTCAAAAGGGTGATGGCTGCTTCACATTGGGTGTGGTGGGCGAGCATGGCTTCCAACGTCTGAGAGGTGATGAACGGCGTGTCACCGTAGAGCACCAACACGGTCTCTGCCTGACCGGCCAGCAACTCTCTCGTCTGTAAGACGGCGTGGCCGGTGCCCAACTGCTCCAACTGCTCCGCGTACAAAATCCCCTCGCCCAGAGCCCGGCGCACCTGCTGTGCACCGTAACCGACCACCAGGGCCAAACCGGTCGGTTCCAACTGGGTGGCCACCTCGAGGACGTACTTCACCATAGGACGACCGGCCAGGGGGTGCAGTACCTTCGGAAGTTGTGATTTCATGCGGGTGCCCTGGCCTGCGGCCAGGATGACAATTGACAGATTCATGGCCCTTTCCAATGCGAGCACAGATTACAAACAAAAAAGATGACCAAGGCCCTCCCTGCGCGATAGCCCAGGGAATAACGCCTCAGTCATCGTTAAGGTTGCTTCACACAAGGAAGACACGTAATTAGATTGGTCAGGAGGTTGATCTTCTGCCACTTTTCTGCAAGCTGTTCAGACCTGATGGATTTTGGAAACAGCAGGTCTTTCAATCGGTGAACTGGGGCGGGAGGACTCGAACCTCCGAATCGCGGCTCCAAAGGCCGCTGCCTTACCACTTGGCGACGCCCCATCAAAAGACATAGCCGCTTCTTTCAATTATATTTTATCACATTCGACGGATTAACGCAACTGAGGGCCGATTGCAGGCCCGTGCAGCGGCGGGCGCGGCTTTCACCCTTCACCCTCAACTCGTTCGATGGCTTCAGCGGCGATGTGAGCCAGGATAGTCAACAGGTCTAAATCCACCTCGTTAAAAGCTTGCTGGGAGAACTTGTTCAACACCTCGATAACGCCGATGACTTTATCCTGACCCAGCAGCGGGGCACAGACGAGAGAAGTTGTCTCGAAACCAAAGGTTTCATCAATACGAGGGTAGAAACGATCATCCAGCCGGGGACGGTCCACGATCAGAGCCTCGGCGTGAGTGGCGACCCAACCGGCTACTCCTGTCGCCTTCGGGATGCGATAGCCCCGCAGTTTACTCTGGATCGTCCCCTTCACCACGGCAAAAACCAGTTCGTCAGTTTCGTAATCCACCAGCAGCAGTGAACCATCAGCAGCGTCCATAGCCTTCAGCGCGGTGTACAGGACTCTGCTTAGAAACGATTCCAGTTCCTGCGCCGAAGCGATAGCCTGGGCTTCTTGCTGGAGAGCCCGTAACCCCCGCAAGTACTCTCGCAGAGCCAGCACTTCCTCTCGCAGGCGCTCGTTCTCTTCTTTCAGGTCTATGTTCTCTCTTTGTAACAAGCGGAGCGTCTGAGTTGTAGTCGAATTGCTCATCATCGCCTCCTGAGACACCACGGGGGTTGCCAATCTACCACGAGCAGCAATTTGCTCTGCACGAGCATTTTTACACGCGCTGTCATTCATCCTCTCACACGCCCAGGCCGAGCTGATACGAGGCCTCGCCGTCAATCCAACGAGCCGCTTCGGTGGGAAGGTTCGCCAGGGGGCCGCGCTTGACGGTACAGGCCGGCAGCGAGTTCAGGAAAGCCCGGCCATAGGATTTGGTCAGCACCCGTTTGTCGAGGATCACCACCACGCCCCGGTCGGTTTTGCTCCTGATGAGCCGCCCAAA
>JAOZOT010000871.1 GCA_029933115.1 Anaerolineae bacterium
ATGGAAACTCGATATGACCTGAATGGCAAAGTGGCCATCGTCACCGGCGGGGGGAAGGGCATTGGCCGGGCTATCGCCCTGGGCCTGGCCCAGGCTGGGGCTCAGGTGGTCGTGGCCAGTCGCACCCAGGCTGAACTGGAGGCTGTGGCCGAAGAGATCAGACAGTCTGGTGGGGAGGCCCTGGCAGTGGTGACGGACGTCACCGTCAATGAGCAGATAGAAAACCTGGTGGAGACCACAACAGCCCAGTTTGGGCGCGTTGACATCCTGGTCAACAACGCTGCCCGGAGTTTTCTGCGGCCTCTGTTGGAATTGCGAGAGGATGGCTGGGACAAGATATTCGACACCAATGTCAAGGCTGTCTTCCTGCTGAGCCGTGCTGTGGCCCGCCGGATGATCGAGCAGGGCGGGGGGCGGATTATCAACATCACTACCGTGGGGGCTGAGAGGGGAGGCCGCAATATGGCGGCTTACCATGCCAGCAAGGCTGCCCTGAAGATGTTGACCATGTGCATGGCCGCGGAGTGGGCTCAATATAACATCAACGTTAATGCTGTGGGGCCGGGGGTGACCCGGACCCACTTTAGTAAGCCCCTCTGGGGCAATCCTGACCTGGCTGAGAGGATCGTCAGCGCCATTCCCAAAGGCCGCATCGCTGAGCCTGAGGAGATCGTGGGGGCGGTCCTCTTTTTTGCTTCCGATGCTTCCGATTTTATCACCGGTCAGACTATCTATGTGGATGGTGGTTTCCTGGCGGGTTGAGGCGGCAGTAGTCGGGAAAATCGAACTGCGTAGATGGCCGTTTACAGCGTGTCTGAAAAATGCTCGTAGTGGCGACTTGAGTCGCTAATGACCGGTGCTCTGCGGCCAAAAACGACTGAAGTCGTTACTACGAGCGCCGCCCTCTGAATTTTCAGACACGCTCTTAGGGCGCTTTCAGCGCCCTTCCCCTGCTCAGCCTGGCGATTTATCGCCGGGCGGGAGGCGGTGACCGCCCTCGTAGACAGTTGCTCACAAAACTAAAGTGTTACTCCATTCGTTGCTGGCAGGCGCCGCCGCATTGCATACCGATGTGTA
>JAOZOT010000365.1 GCA_029933115.1 Anaerolineae bacterium
GGCCGGCTGTCGCCTGGGGCTCAGTTCCCGAGATTCCCCTCGGAAGAAGGTGTTAAAGCCCAGAGCCGAATACCAGGCCAGCACTCGCTTGCTCTCGATCCCCTCCTTTTCATTGAGATAGTGGGCCACCTTCTCCAGGCCCTCTTCCCATCCGACCAGGATAAGATGCGAGGCCCGTTGGACGCCTCCCAAAGCCGGATTGTAGAAGGTAAAGTAGTATGGGTAGTGAGGGAAGAGGAAGGCAGCCTGTAGGACCAGGCAACTCAGTGGCAGGAAGCGGCCTGCTCCAGTTGCCCACCGGCCGAGTGCACTCGGTACTTGATTCTGCACCGTCTCGGCCAATTCCCAAAGTCCGGCGGCGGCCAGCAGCGCCACAGCGGGAAAGACGGGCAGCAGGTAGCGGTCGAGCTTCTTGGGGCTGAGGGTGATAAAGGCCGCGAACAGGCAGACGTAGGCCCACAGCCAGATCAACCGTTGGCCCTCACCCTCCCACTTTCTGCTTGCTCCGGCCGGATTCGCCATCCGGTCACCGGACCGCCGGATTTGCAATCCGACGGGAGCAGAAGCTATCCCTTTACGGGCCCTCAGTCTATCTCCCAATAGCCGTCCGAAGGGGATATGGGCACTGCACAGCCGCAGGAGCGGGAGAAGGCTGGCCACAGTTCCCAGTAAAGTCAAAGGGCTCACTCTGAAAAGGAAAACAACCGGAAAAAATCCGGGGCCGGGGTCGTCAGCGATTCGACCCAGGAAGAACTGCTTGTGGCCGGCCCCGGCCAGTTTGCTCGAACCGCCCAGCAGGCGCTGAAGCGCCGCCGAAGGGTCAGCCCACATAGCCGGCCAGACGAGGGCAAAGGTAAGTCCCGCTGTCCCCGTCCAAATGGTCAGGACCGCAGCCATACGGAAAGCCTTCTGCCATCTTCTGTCCGCTGTAACGCCGACATCGGCCAGGTAGGTGACCAGGGCCATCAGCCCGGCGAAGGGGACGAGGAACAGGGCCGAGACTTTGGTGGCTACACCCAGCCCGGCGGTTATCCCTGAGAAGACCAGAAGAGGCGAGAGCCGAGGGCTTTCCAGGCACAGGATCAAGCTGAGGAGAGAGAGGGCCATAAAACTGGTCACCAGAGCATCCAGGTGCAGCACCCGTGAACAAGCCAGGTGAAAAGGCTCCAGAGCCAGGAGGATGGCCCCCAGCAGGGCCACTCGCTCCGCAAGCAGTTTCCTGGCTAAAAAGTAGATGCCCACCACACTGCCTGAGACGATGAGAGCAATGGGCCACCTGACAGCGGTCATGACCTCCAGAAGGTTGTGGGGGTCACTTTGCAGCCACCGCAGGAATTCCCCCAGGCTGTCGGTATGCAGGGGAGCTTTGGTCGCGGCAGAGGGGTTCAGGCGGAGGAGCAGATATTTGGCCACGATCCCGGCCGAACCGCACCACTTGGTGGTCACCCCTCCCGGTGTCGCATACCCTCCATGAATCGTGTGGATGAAATCGCCGGCCAGAACAGCTTCCAGGAAGCTGGCCGAACGGTTCATCCAGCGCGGCTCGTCAGGGGTGATGAAGATACCCAGGCCCACCACACGTGGCACGAGGGCCAGGAGGAACAACGCCACACCAATGCCCGGCGACCGTCGCCGGCTGCTTCTGCCGCTTGCTTGATTTCGATGCGCTTTGCCGCCCTTCGACAGCCCTTCGACAGGCTCAGGGTACCGGCTCAGGGCGGCGCTCAATCGGCGCTCGCTCACAACGTCTCACCTCACTCGTGGCCGACCTCTCGACCCGGCTCAAGGTACACCCTTCGCCTCTCGTCTATCCGTATCGGCCCCAGCAACAGGACATCGTCCTCGGTCGGTTTCAGGCCCTTGCCCAGATCGGGATCGAACAGGCCCAGGCTCACGTAATAGACGCCCGGTGGGGCGTCGGGCGGCACCTCCAGTCCGTGCCGATCCCGCAGGATCACGCCCTCCTCCCATTGGCTGGTCAGAAAAGAATCGAACACGGGCTTGCTGTCGTTCTCTCTCCAGACCCGCCCATCGCTGTCCACCAGCTTGAGATAAACCCGATAGTTCTCACTCATAGGCCGCAGGCTTTGCCAATACATGGTTATGTCCAGGTAATACAGCTCATCCAATTCGGCCAGTTCCCCTTTCACCTCCCAGCCCAGCAAACGTATCTCCTGGCCGAAATCTACCATGCTGACATGTTCATAGGGGTAAGCTTCGGGAGGGACCTTCTGGGGCACTTTGTAGACCGCCGCGTAATCGAGGCCCTTGATGTGCACCACGTACTCAGGTTGCCGGGAGCGAAAGAAGGACACCGTGGCCGGGTTGGGGATCTCGCGCTGTACCTGGTTGATGTAGGAAATCACGTAATCCGTGTCGTACCAGGGCACAACCCCGATGGGCTCCTGACCGTTGACGTTCAGCTTATAGGCTCGACCGTCAAAGAAGGGGCCGACGCATTGCTTGGCATACCAGGTGGCGACGCTCAGTTGGGCTGCGTCGTCCTTCTGGTTGAGGTAGCGCACGGCCTGCTCATACCCTTCGCCCCAACCGACGAGTATGGTCCGGGCCGCCTGACGGATGCCCCCCAGCAGGGGATTGTAATAGGTCAGATAGTAGGGGTAGTGGGGCAGGGCAAAGCCGGCCTGCAAGAGCAGCACCAGTCCGAGCGCGGAGGCGCGGAGGGACGGAAGGCGCACTTGTTCATCTCGCTCGGCCCGGATTTGCAATCCAGGCCCGCCGGATTGCAAATCCGGCGGGAGCGGGTGAGTAGCTGCGGATTTGCACCCCCCTGCACGGCAGTGCCATTCTCGGACCACTTCACCCAGGGCCAGCAAACCGAGAGCGGCCAGGATGTCAATCGCCGGGAGGGTGGGCAGCAGGTAGCGGTCGAATTTTTTGGCTCCCATGGTCATGAAGAGGGCGTAGAGCAGGATGAAGGCCCACAAAAAGGAAATCTGCGCCACGTGCCATCGGCGCGAATCTGCTCGTGGCAGTGAATCTGCTCGCAGCGGATTTGTAATCCGCCGCAACAGCAGCAGCGAGCCGCCGAGGCCCAAAAGGGTCAGGGGGGTCAGGCGGAAGAGGAGGGCCACCGGATAGAAGAGGGGGCCTGGGTCCAACCCCACCTTCCCCAGGAAGAAATTGCCCCGCTCGTGGGGCGAGGCGGCGTAGCCGGATGCTTTGTCAATGACGCCTCGGATGGTTCCCAGGGGGTGAACCCACATGGCCGGCCAGAGCAGCACAAAGACCAGCGCCGCCACGAGCCCCCAGGTGGCCCAATCCCGCCCCAGCCTGGCCAGGCGGCGCCGGTCGAGAGGCTGCAGGCTCCCTTTGACCGGGCCCCCCTCGGCTGTGCCCGGGGCAGGTCCCTCCTGTAGCCAGCAGGCTCCCAGGCTCAGCAGCGCGGTGAAAGGCACGAGAAACAGGGCAGGAGACTTGGACAGGAAGGCCAACCCGGCCATCAGCCCCGATAGCGTCAAATAGAAAAACGGCCGATACCCCCGGAGATAGACCATGAAGCTCAACAGGGAGAGGGCCGTGAAGGTGGTGCTGAGGGCGTCGTGATGGATCACCCGCGACAGGGCCAGGTAAAAGGGCTCCAGGGCCAGGAGCACTGCGCTCAACAGGGCAGCGCGTTGGCCGAAAAGCGGCCTGACCAGGAAGTACAGGCCCACCACCCCCATCGAGGTCAGAATAACCGTGGGGTAGCGCGTGGCGGCCAGGACTTTGGGCAGGTGAGCGCTCATGTCGGCCAGAAGGTCTGGGAAAGGCTGGCCGTCTACCAGCCACCGGCCAGACACCCTGTGCAGCCGGGGCAGATACGTGGCCAGGATGCCCAGGACACCGGTCCAGCGGGTGGTCAGGCCAGGGTGGCCCACCTGGAAAGTGGCGGCCCAATCGGCTCTCAACAGGGCCGCCAGGAACCGCCCCGAACGCTCTATCCACAGGTATTCGTCGGGGGTGACAAAGACGTCCAGGCCGAAAGCGCGGGGCAGAAAAGCTACCAAAAACAAAAAGGCACCGACGGCGATATTCAGGAGAAACCCTTGCGAAGGTTGCAGATAAAACCTTCGCAAGGGTGACCGAACGTTTACTCTGTCCTTGTCAGGCATCAGGAAAACGCTCAACTCCCTTCAGTCAGCTCCTCTCCCCTGACGCGGCGCAAGAAAGTCAGGCCGTCCACGATCTCAATCCCTCTGTGCTCCCCTCC
>JAOZOT010000366.1 GCA_029933115.1 Anaerolineae bacterium
TACATCATCCACAGCAGGCCGATGGCGATGGGCAACGACACCGTGTCAATGCGCAGGACATCGAAGGCGGTGGCGATGCCGGGGAAGATGTAGCCCAGCCCTACCCCCACGGCCATAGCCAGAAAGATCCACAGGGGCAGGAAACGGTCCAGCAACGACAGCCGCTTGACCACACTGACTTTGCCTTCCAGAGTTTCAACTTTCGCTGTTGTTTGGGGCATTTTTGGTTATCCTTCTTGACGGAATGAATATTTTCAGGCGTTTGAGCGCCTGAACTGCTGCGCACCCATCGAGGCCAATGTGTGGCCATTCTGAACAGTTCGGGTAGTCGAGTCAGGGAGCGACAAGAGCGGGGAAGGTGCCCTGACCGAGCCTTTGCACGCCTCGGTCAGGAGATGCTTCGACTGCGCTAAGCACAGGCTCTTCGGCGAGCAAGGTCAGCCCCGATCCCCAGGTTCAAACTTCAGGTAAAAGCGACCATAGCCCGGAATGGCAAACCGCAACTCCATAGCTTCGGGGTCCAACCCTTCCCAGATCTCTTTGGACAGATAGACCTCAATATCTTCGGCCATGAAGCGGATGTAATCCTCTTCGTTTTCAGGTTTACCCATCAGACCTGATGGGGTCTCATAGGCCGTTCATCAGTCCACCACGGTCATGCGGGTGGCGATGTTGACGACGCCGCCCCGCTCCCGGATGTACTGCTTCGCCCAATTGGATGCGATTTGAGCTTCTTTCATGTTTGCTATCTCCCTTTGTACCGTCAGGTCTTTCTTTGTCGGTCAGAGCCCCCGTGGACAGCGCACAATGTCCTGTGCCCACAGGCAATCGGCGCACGAAGGCGCATTGCCCCAACAGTCCTCGTTCTCCTCGGCATAGGTGCAGGCCAGGCCACAATCCACACACGACACGAAACGGAAATCCCGCACCTTGGCTCGGAAGCGGACATACTCTTCCGAGCTCCAAATGTCGGCCAGGGGTTGCTCTCTCACGTTCCCCAGCACATAGCGGCTCACGTTCTTCAGCCGACTGTAGATGTAGTAAGGATACGAGTGCATCAGCGCGTAGCAGGGACTCACCCCGCCGTCCCAGCCGATCACCAGCGCCCGGTCTTCAATGAAGCGACAGTGTCGTCGGGCCCCCCATTTCATGCGTGGCAGGTCCATTCGCCCCCAGACGATGGCTCCCCGATCGTGCACCGGCCAACTCAGCGGCAGCCCCAGCGGTTGGTCGCTGTCATACAAGATCTCCTTGGTCATTTCCTCGGTGTGGGGCAGCAGGTTGGAAACTAATACTGAACTGGCCCCCACGTCACGAGCCACCTCCCGCAAGCGAGCCAGCTCGTCTTGATTGCTGCGGGTGGCCACAAATTCGAGCCCCAGGTTAAGAGGCGGCCAGGGGCGTTCTTCAGCCAGTTGCACCAGCCGCCGGGCGTTTTCCAGCACCTGCTCCAGTCCACCTTTGATGCGCGCTCTGTCGTAGGCCTGGACATGCACCGTGTCCAGCGAGATCACCACCCAGTCTACCCCTGCTTTCAGTAACAGCCGGGCCATCGTTTCGTCCAACAGTAGGCCGTTGGTGGTCACCGTCAGACCTATGTTGAGGGTCGCTGCCAGTTCCAACATGTCTGGCAGGCGAGGGTGAACCAGCGGCTCGCCGAAGCCCCCAAAGGTGAGCCGCCGCAAGTTGGGAAAGGCGCGCAGCCCCTCAATCACGGCCTGGAATGTTTCCCAGCTCATCTCGCCGGGGGCGTCTCGCCACACCTGGCGCATACACATGGCGCAGTCCAGGTTGCAACGAGTGGTGACCTCGACATAGGCCCGACGGGCGTCAGGCCGGGTCGGGTAGAGGGTCAGTTCCCCTTCCCGGGCCTCGACGATCAGCCGCTGGCCGGGTTGCAGCCCCAGATAGGTCACGGTCTTGGCCGGCAGGGTTAGTTGGTGGTCAGAGTTCATCACTATCGTGGTCATGGAAGGTCAACTCCTAAAGGCTAAGCTGCTGCCTGGATCAAAGCCAGGAGTTGCTCCCGCTTCTCCTGGTAGGTCTCGGTGAAAAGCGGAGTACATTGTTCGACCTCTACCTCACCGGCGGTCAGCTTGTTGGCAAAGACGAAGCAGGTCGGCTGGCCGCAGGCCTTGCAATTGGTGCCGGGCAGCAGTTTGTACACGTCCAGGGCCTTGAGCCGTTCCCGCTTCTGGTAGTTGGGCTCGATCTCGTCCCGCCGTTCCCAGGTGCGGTTGATCATGCCCACCAGCCGCTCGATGACCTGGGTCGCCTCCTGGCGGTCCTCCAGACGACTGACGGCGATTTCATAGGGCTGCACCGTCACCGCCCGACCGCCCATGCGCCAGGTCAGAATGTGCGCACTGTGGTCGTAGATGGCCCCTTTCCAGGTGGCGTTCAAATAGGGCAGCACCTGGCTGATGTCCACGACCAAGCGGGCAATGGCATTGAACCGCTCAACCCCCGGATCGCATGGTGGTGTAGTCACTTCCAGGTCATAGTTCTCAATCAGCATGATGATCTCCTAATGGCAACAGCCCCCGCCAGGTGAACCCACTACCAACCCTGGGCTTACCTGGCGGGTGCACATCGTTTATCCAGATGCGTATTTCGCTCTCAGTTCTTGACCGGAGCCACGATCTGCTCCTGTAGCAAGAGGTCTTCTCTGCTACAGCGGCAGTCCCAGCCAGGCGAAGACGCCGATGAGCTTCAGCCCGACGTAGATGTACAGCAGTGCCAGCAGGAACTTGAGCCGCCTGGCGCTCAGCTTGTGGGCCGCGATGGCGCCTACCTGGGCCAGAGGGATGCTGGTCACCACCAGGGCCAGCCAGGCCGCCAGGTTGAAGTAACCCAGGCTCAAGGGCGGCAGATTTCCCACCCCTCGGATCAAAGCCAGGATGATAAAGGTCAGGGCGCCCATGCTGGAGCCGATGACCATCGTCGCCTGCGAAAGGGCCACCGCCTGGTGGATGGGTACTCCCAGGATGGTGTTCAGCGCGGGCACGTAAACCAACCCGCCGCCGATGCCCAGGAAGTGGGCAATGAACCCGCCGCCAAAGCCGGTGGGCCAGAATCTGCCCTTCTCCACCGGCGGCATCTCGTCTACCGGGCGCGGTTTGGCGGTCACGAAGCGCCAGGCCCCGATGAGACACAGCGCTCCGAACAACACCTTCAGGATAGCTCCTGGCACAAAGACGGCGATGCCGCTGCCCACCAGCGAGCCCACCCCCACCGGAATGGCAAAGTTCCAGTAGTGAGGCATGGAGAACTTTTTGATGCGGGCATGGCGCAGCACGCCGCTCAGAGCAGTAGGTACCACCACGGCCATGTTGGTGCACAGCGAGACTTTCATGGCCGTGTCCACCGGCACACCCAACCCCTTGAACAGGAAGAACATGGTGGGCACCATCAGAAAGCAGCCGCCCACGCCAAACAGGCCGTTGACAAAGCCGACACCCGCGCCGGCCACCAGCAACCAGATGATAAAAGTCACATTCATGATCGTTCACCTCCTGTGTGAAGTTGATGCAAGAGTAACGTGAGACGTAAAGCGTACCAACTGCATGGCGGTGGTCGCTTGACACCTGGACCCCGTCCACTCTGGCAAGGGCAACGGCACAGTTTCCGAACTCGACCTTTACACCTCATTGGCAATCACCATCCCTGCAATGTCCGAACTTGTATGAACTGAGCCAAGCGCGACTTGGCTTACATCAAGCCGCAATATTCTCCAGGGCGGCAAGGGCCTGACGAGCGGCGTCCAATTGGTCGTGAGCGATGGACCCCATCAGATCCAGCACCTGGAACACCCGCTCGTCGGTGACGCCATAGACCATCCGCGTGCCTTCGCGTCGCGCTGCCACCAGGTTGCTGTCACGTAGCACAGCCAGGTGCTGGGAGATGTTGGCCTGGCTGGCTTCCAACTCAGGGCCCATCTCACAGACGCACATCTCCCCCCGGCGCAGCATCTCCAAAATGGCGATGCGCGTGGTGTGAGCCAGCGCCCTGGCCATCCTGGCCTGCCACTTATAAGCACGAGTCTCCATGTTCTCATCCATCCCTCTCATATTATTAGAATAATCGAATACAACTATAACATGATTGCCTAGCTTTGTCAAGCGGCAAAGCCCCTTTGGGGTCGAATCCAGCCCGGAGCCAAAGCTCCGGGCGGCTTGTGGCCGGGTAGCTCTGCACTCAATC
>JAOZOT010000872.1 GCA_029933115.1 Anaerolineae bacterium
AGCCGGGGGCAGGAAACATGATAAGGAACTCTGTAAAAAGTGTAGCCCCTCACATCCCAGGCATTGACCAAGTGGAGAGCATCGAAATCTCTCCCCTCCCCCAGGGCGTCTGGAATTTCAACTATCTGGTGGTGATAAACGAAAAAAAGTTTGTGTTCAAACTATGCCCCTCTGGAGCCAGCAGCGTCGAAGGCATGATCGGGAACTCGGGTTGGGTCGAATTCTCAGCCCTGAGATTGGTAGAAAGCTTGGACATAGCACCCAAACCGGTGCTCTTCGCCGAGGCTAACCAGTTCTCAAAATATCCACTTCTAATCTACGAATACGTGGAAGGGGAGGAACTGTCGGCTTTTTCAAACGAGATCGTGACCGAAATGGCCAGGATCTACAGCAAGCTTCACTCGCTGGACGTCAAAGGGATTGATTACATCCGGCAGAGGGACGAAATCTCTACCGAGCTATTGGCCGGCATCGAGCGAAGCTTCGGGCACTACAAAGACAGGGTTGACATCGACCCACGTTATGTCAAGTGCTTTGGAAAGTTCATCGGTGAAGCCAGGAAGCGCACGGCCGGAAAAAAGCTCGAAGCCTGCCCCAGGTCACTCATCCACGCCGATCCCGTCCCCAGCAACATCATCGTAGGGCCCAAAATCGTCCTCATTGACTGGCAAACGCCCATGCTTGGAGACCCCGCCTTTGATATTTGGGCTTTTACCTCGGAAGCGTTTAGCCTGTGGGACCTGGACGTTACCCTGACGGAGAAACAGAAGCGGTTGTTTATCGAAACGTATCAGCTCTTGAGAAAAGACGCAACCCTCGAGGCCAGGCTCGACTTGAAAGCGCCACTGTACCTGCTACAATACGGGTTACATTGTTCCACCCGATATTACGACTATAAATCCAGAAGGCTGGCGGCCGAGCTCACCGAGGGCCGAGAGGCGAACTTTGAGAAATACCGCCGCACGGCAGACGTTATCATCGCCAGGCTGGGGGAGATCCTGGGGTAAAGCACCTCTCAGAGCGTGTCTGAAAAATGCTCGTAGTGGCGACTTGAGTCGCTAATGACCGGTGCTC
>JAOZOT010000873.1 GCA_029933115.1 Anaerolineae bacterium
CCTGCCAATGAGGTATTGATGTCCTCATCAAATATGCCCCCGAGGACTGAGGGTGGGCCGTATCATATTTATCTCAATTGTTGAGGAACACTACCGCTCCTTTCATTGGCGGTGAATATTGAACGCGGAAGCGCGGAGGGGCGGAGGGCGCGGAGCGAGTCCGCGTGTTTCCGTGCTTCCGTACTTCCGCGATTTTGATGTGCCTGCAAGATAACAGCCTCCGTCCTGGTAGACGAAGGCTGTCTCTGTTCTCTATCCGTGGGGAAGCTCTCAGCCCAAGAGTGCCTTTACTTTCCTACTCCAATGCCCGTTGGGCCTCTTCTGCGGTCAACAGGCCCTGCTTTTGCAAGGCATCCACGAGGGTTCGGAAGTGCAGGCAGCGCACGCCAACCCGCTCGCAGAAGCTTGCTGCCTGGCGGTCATGGGGGAGTGCGTGCCAGCCGGGAGAGCACATTGGCGTCCAGGACGATGGCGTGGCGGCCGGGCTCAGACGAGGACTTCATCAGCAAGTTCACCCTGGGCGATCCGCTCCGCTTCGTCTGTTGCTCTGGCCGCTATCACGGGAATCGCTTGCTTGCGCAGCAACTCCTCGAAAAGAAAGTAGTTCATTTCAGCTATCTCCGCTGCCCGCCCCAAGCTGACTTCTCCGCTCATATACAGACGGATGGCCTCTTGCACTTGCGGGGCGAGCCCCGCACGGACGGCCCTAAAGCGCAAAAAGTCAATAAACTCCACCAATTCTGGCAGGACATCGGGAGGGAGTTCATCTATCATGCTGGTAATCTGCTGTCGGATCGTCGTTGCGCCCATCGTCAATTCCCCTTCAGGCGTACTCGCTAATTGTCGCTATCAATCTCCATGACTGACTCAATCCCGAACCAATTATAACATACCGAAGTGGCCGTGTCAAAGAAGAGAAATCCCCGCCTTCCCAAGGTGACAGGGGCTCTTTCCATTGGGGTGTATAACGGACATGGGGAATTGAACGCGGAAGAGCGCGGAAGAGACTTTGTCAACTCATGGCTGGCAGTTGACTGCCTTTTTGACGTTCCGTCCTTCCTGACTTATAATGTA
>JAOZOT010000042.1:0-13012 GCA_029933115.1 Anaerolineae bacterium
CTCATCACCCATTGCCTCATCACTCGTTGACTCATCACCCATTGCCTCATTGACTTCCTTTGACGTAGGGGCTATCGTTGTGGCCACGGGCTACGAACTCTACCCTAAAGAGAAGCTGGGCGAGTACGGCGGCGGCAAGTATCCCGACGTCATAGACGGGCTCCAGTTCGAGCGGATGCTGGCCCCCGATGGCCCGACAGGAGGCCAGATTCGTCGCCCGTCAGACGGCAAGGTGCCCCAAGAGGTGGTCTTTGTACAATGCGCCGGTTCTCGTGACCCTGAGCTTCATCAGCCTTATTGCTCCAAGGTCTGCTGCATGTACGTGGCCAAGCAGGCCGCTATGTACAAACAACAGGTGCCCCAGGGCCAGGCTTACGTCTTCTACATTGACATTCGCTCTCAGGGCAAGGGCTACGAGGAATTTGTGCAGAGGGCTATAGAGGAGTACGATGTCCTCTACCTGCGGGGCAAGGTCTCTAAAGTCTTTGAGGAAGACAGCAAAGTGGTGGTTTGGGGCGTAGACACCCTCACCGGCACGCCATTGGAAGTAGCGGCCGACCTGGTGGTGCTGGCTACGGCCACCGTGCCCAGCGCCGGAGCAAGAGACCTGGGCCAGCGTCTGCGTATCTCTGTGGACGAGCACGGCTTCTTCAGCGAGGCTCACCCCAAATTGCGGCCGGTGGAAAGCCTCACGGCGGGCATCTTCCTGGCCGGGGCCGGCCAGTTTCCCAAGGACATCCCCGAGACCATCGCTCAGGCCAGCGGAGCGGCGGCCAAAGTGCTGCAACTTTTCTCCCGGCGGGAGATGGTACAAGAGCCAACCGTTGCTTACGTTAATGAGGAAGTCTGCTCCGGCTGTGGCTTGTGCGTGGCGGCCTGTCCGTATGAGGCGCGGGCCATGCATCCGTGGAAGCCTATCGCTCTGGTCAACCAAGCCCTCTGTCAGGGGTGCAGTGCTTGTGTGGCTGTCTGCCCCAACAAGGCTTGCAGTGTGCACAATTTCGACACGGCCCAGGTACTGGCCATGATGGATGCATTGCTTTGAAAGCGTGAGAGGGGGTGGTGATTAGGGGCATGACTTGTGGCAGACGGCCGTCGGGCATTACCCGGCGGATATTTCGCGGAAAGGAGAAAGCAAAATGCTAGTAGGCGAAAGGATGACCAAAGACCCTATCGTCATTCACGATGACACTCCCATTGATGAAGCCATGAAGACCATGCGAGACAACAAGATTCGTCGCCTGCCTGTCCTCAATGACAAAGGCGCACTGGTGGGTATCGTTTCAGAGAGGGATCTGTTGTATGCCTCTCCTTCGCCGGCCACCTCTCTGAGCGTTTACGAACTCCACTACCTGATGTCCAGAATAAAGGTGGCTGACGTAATGACTACAGAGGTCATCACAGTGACCGAAGATACCCCTTTGGAGGAAGCAGCTCGCATCATGGCTGACAATAAAATCGGCGGCTTGCCCGTGGTGAGCGACGGGAAGCTGGTGGGCATCATCACCGAGACCGATCTGTTCAAAATCTTCTTGGAGTTGCTAGGAGCCCGGGAGATGGGTGTGCGCCTGACTATGCTGGTCCCAGATGAGAAAGGGGTGTTGGCCAAGATTACGGCCAGGATAGCTGAACTGGGGGGCAACATCGTTAGCCTGGGCACCTTCTTGGGAGAGGATCCTACCAACGCTCTGCTGACCGTCAAAGTCCAGGATGTAGAAGAGAAGGACTTGATGGAGGCTATGAAGCCCTTAGCTATGGAAGTGATGGATGTCCGAATGTGTGCAGAGTGCCGATGAGGGAAAAGTAGAGGGGTTGAAAGTATGGCCGAGGAGCTAATTCCCATCTTTATCATGGGTAAAAAGTACATGGTCCCTTCCAGCCTGACCATCATGAAAGCTATGGAGTATGCCGGCTATCAGTTGATACGAGGTGTGGGATGCCGGGGTGGTTTCTGCGGCGCCTGTGCCACTGTTTATCGTCTGCCGGGTGACTATCGTTTGCAAATCGGCCTGGCCTGTCAGACGGTGGTCAAACCGGGCATGTATCTGGCACAGATTCCTTTTTACCCGGCGCGCCGTGCTGACTATTGTCTGGCCGAACTGGAACCGACTTTTCAAACTGTGGTCAAGACCTATCCTGAATTGCTGCGCTGCCTGAGCTGTGGCACCTGTACAAAGGTGTGTCCGCAAGGCATTGATGTGAAACAGTACATGGCCGATGCCATGCGGGGGGACATCGCTGCTGTGGCCGATCGTTCCTTCGACTGTATCATGTGTGGGTTGTGTGTCTCCCGCTGCCCGGCCGAGGAGGTACAGCCCAACATTGCTATCCTCTGCCGCCGTCTCTATGGCAAGTATCTGTCTCCCAGGGCTGAGCACCTGGCGGAGCGGGTGGCCGAGATCGAGGCCGGCAAGTTCGACGATGATCTGGCCAAAATGAAGAGCCTCAGCGAGGAGGAACTGCGGAAGATGTACAACGAGCGAGACATCGAGCCGGAATAAAAAGCCAAAGGAGGAGTGATGAGTTATACCCCAGAGATGCGTGAATCCATTAAAAAAGTAGAGGCCACCCGGCCAACTCGCTTGCACGAGACTTTTCCCATGATGTCACCTCAGGAGAAGCAGGCTATTCTAGAAAAATTCCATCCTGACTACAAAGCAGAAAGTATGCGCGAGATTCGGGTGGGGGTCAGCAAAGGGCATCGTATGCCTTTGGAGTTGGCCGACGTCATGGAAGGAGCCAGTCATCTGACCTCTGACCTGCTTGACCTGGAGCGGATTGATTACGACACCGACGTGTTGATTATCGGCGGGGGCGGAGCAGGCTCCTCGGCGGCGCTGCTGGCCCGCGAGAACGGAGCCAAGGTCATCATCGCCAACAAGTTGCGTCACGGCGATGCCAACACCATGATGGCTCAGGGTGGTATTCAGGCTGCCGACAAGCCCAACGATTCGCCGGCTATCCACTACCTGGACGTTATGGGCGGCGGCCATTTCGCCAACTATCCTGAGTTGGTGGAAGTCCTGGTCAAAGATGCACCGTTGGTCATCAAGTGGCTGGAAGACCTGGGCTGCATGTTCGACAAAGAGCCCGACGGCACGATGAGAACCATCCACGGTGGGGGCACATCGCGCAAGCGGATGCACTCGGCGCGGGACTACTCAGGGGCCGAGATCATGCGCACTCTGCGCGATGAGGTGCGCAGCTATCCAGAGGACATCACCGTCCTGGAGTTCGCACCTGCTATCGAACTGATCATGGATGATAAAGGCCAGGTGGCCGGGGCGGTCCTGCTGAACATGGAGACGGGCGAGCACCTGGTGGTACGGGCCAAATGCACCATTCTGGCCACCGGCGGCAGTGGGCGGTTGCACTATCAGGGTTTTGCCACGACCAACCACTACGGAGCTACCGGTGATGGATTGGTGCTGGCCTACCGGGTGGGGGCCAAGCTGGCTTTTCTGGACACCATGCAGTACCATCCTACCGGTGCTGCCTACCCGGAGCAGATTGTGGGGTTGCTGGTGACGGAGAAAGTGCGTGGGTTGGGAGCTCAGGTCTGTAACATTGATGGCGAGCAGTTCGTCTACCCGCGTGAGACCCGTGATGTGGAAGCTTCGGCCATCATCCGCGAGTGCACCGAGCGAGGCAAAGGGGTAACGACACCCTCAGGCATGGTGGGGGTCTGGCTTGATTCGCCTATGATTGACCTCCTCCATGGCCCCGGCACTATTGAGAGGGCGCTTCCGGCTATGGTCCGTCAATTTGACCGCTTTGATATTGACATTACTAAAGAGCCGATTTTGGTCTATCCTACTTTGCACTACCAGAACGGCGGCATATCCCTCAAGCCCGACGGCTCGACCGGTGTCCCCAATCTTTTTGCCGCCGGAGAGATTTCGGGGGGCGTGCATGGCCGCAATCGTTTAATGGGTAATTCCCTTTTGGAAGTCACGGTCTTTGGCCGTCGGGCAGGCAAAGCGGCTGCACTGCGAGCTAAAGAAGTCAAATTAGGGAAGCTGACTTTGAGTCATGTGGACAAGTGGCAGCGGGAATTGGAGGAAGCCGGGATAGAGAATCCCATCAAATCGCCGATCCTGTTGCCGGACTACAGGCGGAAATTGCGCTAGTTGATGTCGGGGTTCGCTTGAGTGGCGAATTGGGAGCAGAGTGATGGCGAAGGAGCCGCCCTGAGGAAGAAATTATGGGCGGCCCTTTGAGTTGACAAAACAAGTGGCAGTGCGCAATTGAAGTGGCGGTCAATTACCGCCGCCGTCTGGCCGGTTTCCTGTGCCGCCACTTCACCTCAAAAACCCGCAAGGCGGCCTCCAGCTTGACGGACATGGACATTTTGGACTTGCCGATGCGTCGGTCCTCGAAATAAATAGGGATCTCGAGCACTCGATAACCTAGCTTCTCGCAAACGTAGGCCATCTCTACCTGGAAGACGTAGCCGCTGGATTTGATGCGGTCGAGGTCAATGCCTTCCAGAGCCTCACGTCGCCAGCATTTGAAGCCGGCCGTTGCGTCACGCACCTTGATGCCAAGGATGAGACGGGTGTAGATACTGTTGGCCCACCAGCTCAGCAGATAGCGCCCAAAACCCCAGCGCTCATCGAGCTTACCCCCCTCTACGTATCGTGAGCCCACCACCACATCATAATCCGCAATCTTCTCCAGAAATTGGGGGATATAAGATGGTGAATGGGAAAAGTCGGCATCCATCTGGATGATATAGTCGGCTCCTTGAGCCAGAGCGTACCGAAATCCAGTAATGTAGGCTGTTCCCAGCCCCATCTGCTTCTCTCGATGAATGACGTGCAAGCAATGAGGGTATCGTCCCGCCAGCTCATCGGCCAGTTCTCCTGTCCCGTCAGGAGAGTTGTCGTCAACAATGAGTATCTCTAGGCCGTCAATACCGAGAGAGAGCAACTCTCCTACTATGTTGGGCAGGTTCTCGGCTTCATTATATGTGGGTATTACTACCATAGTTTTCATAGAGGTGTCAACTTCCCTTCAAAAAAGTGTCAGCACTGTTAGATTGATTATACTATGATAGGCCCAAAAGGTCAACAATGTATTTCTTGTCCATTTATGGCCCCGGACGCCGGGTTTGTGGTGATCATTGGACCAGAGCTTGGTGTGCTTGGTTGGAGGCCGGGTTTTGGGCCCCATTCTGTAGAACAGCAATAGGACTAATCTGCTATTGCCATTATAGCCGTGGTACGGTATAATGTGGATAAATAGTGCAGGAGTCTCAGATTGTTCGCTTCATCTCTCGCTGGTGGGGAAATGAGGTGTGGTTCACCGAGTCTCAGTAGAACCCATTTTTGCTCACGGTGGATTTGTAGTCCGCCGCCGGGCTGTTGGATGGCAGATTTGCATCCTGAGTGGGGCGAAAGACCGGCGGGGGCAGTTTGTGATCCGCCGAATCTCAGTGGATCCAAAATTGCGCTGAGGGGATTGCCAAATCCCCGTTTGCGTCTGGCAATTCTTCGGCCCGTGAACCATGCCGGAAATGCTCCGGCGAGGGCGGGGACTGAGTAGCTGCGGAGGTTAAGGAGCGTGAGCCTGAAGGTTCTCCTGATAGGAAAGGATGCGTCCACACTCAACTCGTTGAGACCCAAGCTAGAGAAAAAAGGATATATAGTTTCCGCAGTTCGTAGCAGGAAAAAGGCCCTGGAGCAGGTCGGCGTTGATAAACCCGACCTGGTAATCTTGGATGCTACCTCGCCCAGGCTAGACGGTGGGAAGACCTGTCAGGCTTTGCGTCGAAAGGTGGGAGAGATGCCCATTATCCTTATCACCGAGGAAGACAATGACTCTGGCCACGCCGAAGCTGATTTCCATCTGACCGTACCTTTTACTTTCCGCAAGCTGGCTAACCGCATTAAAAGGGCTGTGCAGGGCAGTGGACAGAGCGGAGAGATCCTTCGGGTAGGTGGCCTGGTGCTCAATTTGGACAGGCGTTCGGTGAGCAGAGGGGAGAAGAAGCATCAATTGACTCCCAAAGAACTCAAGCTGCTGGAAGTTTTTATGCGGAATCCGGGCAAAGTGCTGAGCCGGAAATTTCTGATGAAAAACGTTTGGGAAACGGACTATGTAGGAGATACCAGGACTTTGGATGTTCACGTGCGCTGGATACGGGAGAAGATAGAGGAGAATCCCAGCGCGCCGGTTTATCTGTGCACAGTGCGTGGCGTGGGCTATCGTTTTGAGGTGCCAGAGCACACCCCAGGTATTGAACCCGGGGGCAGCGAATAGCTTGACTTTCCGATGGAAAAGCAGACGAGCCAGGAGCACTTGCTTCCTGGCTCGTTCTCTTTGGGTCGGTTCAATACTCGCCAGCCTGGTTCAGCAGCTTCATGAGGCGAGACTTGCGACGGGCAGCGTTATTCTTGTGGATGACGCCTTTTTGTGCGGCTTTATCCAGGGCACTGACAGCCCGACGCACCGCAGCCTCAGCCTCTGCGGTCCGGCCCTGTTCGGTGATGATCTGACGAGCTTTTTTGACATAGGTGCGGGCCGTCGAGCGGAAGAAGCGATTGCGTTGTCTTTTCTTCTCCGAGCTTCTGATCCGTTTAAGAGCCGATCTATGAGTGGCCAACTTTTCTTCCTCCTTCAGTGAAACTTTGGAGGATTATGATACACTATTTTGGTGGATTTGTCCAATCTGGACTCTCTCCATATACCTCCCTGAGCAAAGCCTCGAATTTGCTGCTTTCCTTCTCGATCTCTTCTTCGTGCTCTTTGATGCCCGCTTCGATGTCTGCTTTCGCTATAGGCGATGTCAGGGGGTCAGCGAGCTGTTTACGGAGGGCGTTGACCCTTCTTTTCTCTTTGCGGATGATGTCCATTGAGGTCTCGATATCTTCTTTCTTTAACAAAAACCGCTGCATATCAATCCGACGCTCGAGATCATCCAGCTTCACAATCACCCCGTCTGGTCGCGAGACGGCTTCAACGGATTCGGGGGTAGTTTGCTCTCCCTTCTTCTTGCGCCAGAAGTCCAATCGTCTTCCTAATTCGTCAAACAGAAACTGCGTCGCTTGGATCAGCACTGTCAGTGCTAGCTGTTGGTCAACAGGCAATCCCATGTCCATTCTCCCTTCTGAGCTGAGGCATTTCTTCAGGTCTTCTATCAGTTCGGCGCACGCCTGATACCGCCGGTTGACGTCTTTGGCCGTTGCTTTGCAGAGAACTTCTCTGAGGCCGGGGGGCAATTTGGAGCTCAAAGCGGCAAAGTTCAGAGGCGTCTCATCCAGTGTCCGGCTGACCATAAAGTGGACATTTTCTTTTTCAAACGGCCTTTTGCCGGTCAGCATTTCATAGATGACGATGCCCAGGGAAAAGATATCGGTGCGGCCATCAACTTGCTGACCGCGCAACTGTTCTGGCGATGCATAGCCAAAAGTGCCAAGCGGGTCTCCCCTCCTGGTCAGGTCTGATGCAGAGGCCAGCTTGGCCAGGCCAAAGTCGGTGACCTTTATCCGGTCGTTGTCCAATACAATGATGTTGGAAGGTTTAATATCTCTGTGTATTACCCCCTCTTGGTGCGCATAGTCTAAAGCAGCGCCTATTTGACCGACGATGCCCAGCACCCGCTTCAAAGGCAGGGGAGACTCGGTTTCAATTACCTGAGCCAGAGTGGGGCCTTCCAGGTATTCCATGACGATGAAAGGCTCGCCCCTGTCTTCGTCAGCGTCATATATCCTGACGATGTTGGGATGTTTCAGACGGCCCGCGGATGTGGCCTCTCGCTTGAAGCGTTTCTTGAACTCTTCGGGTTGGATTCTTGAGCCGAAGTAGATAGCCTTGAGGGCCACTGTGCGCTTGATGTTGGGGTCATGGGCCTTGTAGATGACGCTCGTGGCTCCCCGACCGATTTCCTTGATAATTTGGTAGCGTCCTATTCTCTTTTTCCTCATGGGCTCCAGTGAGGCTAATTCCCTGCCGCTGATCAGCCGCATGATCTCGCTGACACATTTGGCCTCTTCGTCCACCAGAACTTTAGAGACGAGGGATTCGTATCCGCGGAACTCGTCCTCAGTGCAACTTCGTATCTCTTTCAGTATCCAGGATTCAAATACAGGCGGACAGGGGGAAGCCTCCTGGCCGGCGTTGGTGATCAGCCCCCGATCGGCCAGATTTTTCAGCATACTTTCGTACCGGCCCAGAATATGCTGTAGAATTTCCAAATCGCTGTTGCGGATGTATTCCTTTTTCTGTTGGGCGATGCTGCGCATGGTGAGGATTATCAGGAGCACTTTCTCTTGCTGGCCCAGGTCTCTCCAGAGTTCGGCAAAGTGAGGCTGGGATTGCTCCTCAAAGTCTACCTCAATCACTTTCTGGCAGTCGGCTACTTCCAGGTTGTTTACTTTGGCGTCAAAGATGAGCGACGCTGCCCGTTGGACCAGATAAGGGTGGAATCCTCCTATTTTGCAGATATAGGCGCGCTCGTCTGGGCTGAATTGCACAGTGGTCTGTTTCAAAGCTTCATCAACGAGTTGGTTGACGTTCGCTTCTGTAAATGGCTTGAGGCGCTGAAAAACAAAGCTGTTATAAAACGGTGAGGTGCTGAACTTCAGGGGGCGGCATAACTCTGTCAGTTCCTGGCGCGTGGCAGTGATCAATGAAAGCACTCTCGGTTGTCGGTTGATGAGAGCCCTGAGATTGCCCAGGAAGATGAGCGTGGAACGCTCATCTTCAACGTTGATCACCCACTCAAATTCGTCAAGTAAAAGGACCAACACCTGCCCAATCCTGTGCACCTCGTCCAGAATAATTTCAAAGTCCTCGTAGTGAACTTCTGGCTTGGTCACGATGGTTCGGATCGCTTCAGCCAAGGTGTGGTCCTGGGTTGTGCGCCGCAGGAGCCCCAGCACTCGCTGCCAAAAGTTGGAAGGGGTGAAATCTCCAATCGAGCCGCAGTCCAGGAGAAGGAAGACGTACCTGTCTTCTGGTAACCCCCATCTCTCGATAATGGCGGGATCGCAGACGTATTGTAGTATGGATGTTTTGCCCATGCGGCGATCTCCGCTGATAGCCACGCTGCCTGGTGCGGGGCTGGCGATCTGATCGAAGATCATCCGCACTTCCCGCTCTCGCCCTATAAAATGCGATGGGGGAACAGGGCCTCCGCAGATGAAAGGGTTCCTTGGGATGTGTGTCGTCATCGGTCAGCACCCCTTGTAAAGTTGCGTTATGAATTCGTCGGGCCGGCGGGTAGCAGGCCGACCGCGTTGGCCGTCAAAAACCGCTCCCAGGACCGCTTTTCAGCCCCTTGCAAAGTCGCGTTACAAATTCGCCGGGTTAGCTCTCAGGCCTGCTCTCTCGGCTTCTTCTCTGAACCTGGCCTCGATGGCCTGGTAGCTTTCCACTGTTACCGGGCCGGCCGCTTTGGCTTCAAAAAGCAGATGCCCGGCCAACTGGGCCAGCAGGGGATGCCCCCGCGAAAGCCTGGAGACGTAGCTGCGATCATGCTCGTCAAAAGCTATGCCGGTGCCAGAGAGGGCGGTTTCGATCAGTTCATTGATCTCCCGGTCCGAGAATCCCTTCAGACGGACCGACATAAAGCTGTTGGGGAAGGGTGACGCTCCTCCGAAATCTATTGTCTGGCACAGTTCCTCCAGGGGCTTGTCGGTAGCGACTACCAGCGACAGCGTCCTTGGCCCGCGATTGATGAGCGCTCGCAGTTGCGAGAGGAAATCTCGGGTCATCGTCTCACCGGTCACCTGGGTTCGGATCAGACGCTCAAAGTTATCCAGCAACAGGATCAGCCTCTGGCCTCCTTCGTGAAGAGCATCCAGAACTATCTCAAAGTCGGCGTTGCCTATTTGCTCTTGTCGGCATAGCTCCTGAAGTTCTTCCCCCATCCTGGCCTGGAGGTGGGGCTGGAGGAGGTTGAGCACCTGCCGCCAGAAGCCGGTGACGTTGAAAGGGTGATCCACCAACTGGCAGTCGAGTAGGGGGATGAGGGCGTTGTCCTCTGTCAGGTCCCACTCCGCCGCTATCTCCGGCGCAGCGATGTAGCGTAGCAGCGAAGTTTTACCGGTGCAGTGGGGGCCGCTGATGGCCACGCTGCCCTGTCCAGGGCCCGTCAACTGGCTGAAGGTTTTCCTCACCTCCCGTCTCCGACCGATGAAGCGGGAGGGGGTGACAGGGCCGTCAATCCAGAAGGGATTGGTCTTGGACATCTTTTACCCTCCTGACCTCACGTTGGCGAGCATTTTCTTCAGGTCCCGTCCCAGCTCGGCGCAAGTTTGGTAGCGTTGGTCGGCGTCTTTGGCCATTGCTTTGGCAAGGATATTCTTCAACTCCGGGGGCAAGTGAGGCCCCAGGGCTGTGAGTGGCAATGGCTCCTCACTCAAAATGCACTGAATCACGGCGGTAATGTTCTTCCCCTGAAAAGGTCTCTCGCTGGTCAGCATCTCGTAGATGATTACTCCCAAGGAGAAAATATCGGAGCGGCCGTCAATCTCCTGGCCCAAGATCTGTTCTGGCGAGGCATAGTCCAAAGTCCCGTGAAATACCCCAGACTGGGAGGCGTCTGATGACGAGGCCGAGGCCAATTTGGCCAAGCCAAAGTCGGTGACCTTCACCTGGCCGCTTTCCAGGATGATAATGTTTGAAGGATTAACGTCTCTGTGGATCACCCCGCACTGGTGAGCATAGTCCAGGGCATCGCCTATCTGCAGGGCAATGTCAACGGCCCGCTCCAGAGGCAGGGGGGCCAGGTTTTTCAACACTTCGGCCAGGGTGGGACCCTCCAGGTACTCCATGACGATGAACGGTTCGCCTCTGTATTCGTCCGCATCGTAAACGGCCACTATGTTGGGGTGGGTCAGTTGCCCGGCCGACATGGCTTCTTGCCGCAGACGCTTTTTGGATTTCTTGGAGCGAGTTTCCCAGTCCAGGCGCACCACTTTCAAAGTGACTACGCGGGCGATGTTTGGGTCGCGAGCTTTGTAGACTATGCTCATGGCTCCCCGGCCGAGCTCTTCGATGATCTCATAGCGGCCTATTCTCTTCCAATCGGTGCGACCCAGCCTGACGTCCTCTCTATCGCTGATCAGCCTCATGAGGTTCGTCACCTGCTCCGCTTCATCTCTTGGGAGCAGGTCGAACATGAGCGTTTCTCGCTTGGCGAACTCTTCCTCGTCGGCGCTTCTCATTTCCCTTATCACCCAGGATTCGAAAGTGGTCGGGCAGACGGCGATTGTCTGCTCCACCTGGGCGATGAGGCCCCGCTTGAGCAGGTCTGTCAGCGTGCGTTCATGGCGGTTGAGGATGCGCTCAAAGGCGTTGCGCTTTCCGTGTTCTCTCAACCTTTGCAGGGCCAGGACTGTCAAAAGCATCTGTTCCTCGCGGCTACAGTTTTCCCAGAGCTGAGAGAGGTGGTAGCGAGCCGATTCCTCGAATTCGGCCCTGATTAGTTCCGAGTTGGAGGCCGTTTCCAGGCCCTGCATCCGAAACTCCAGGAGAGTGGAACCGGCCAGTTGGATCAGGAAGGGGTGGGTTCCGGCCAGGGAGCAGATGTAATCGCGCTCTTCTGTGGTGAATTCGATGCCTGTGCCTTTCAGGGCGTTGTCGAGGAGTTGGTCAATTTCTCTGCGGGTGAAAGGTCTCAGCCGTCGGAAAAGGAACTCGTTGTAAAAGGGTGAGCCGATGAATTTTATGGGGCGGCACAGCTCGTCCAGCCGACGACAGGTAGCAACGACCAGCACCAGGGCCTTTGGCGTGCGATTCATGAGTGCCCGCAGGGCCGACAAAAAGTCGCGGGTGATGGGTTCGTTCTCACTGTCGGTGCGGATGACCCACTCGAACTCGTCGAGCAGGAGGACAAGTACCTGACCTCGGTGGCTGATTTCGTCGAGGACGATTTCAAAGTCGGTGTGGCCGATTTCTCGCCGGGCCAGGATGCCCTCGAGCATTGCCGGGGGCAGATTCCCTTTCTTTTCACGGAGGAGGCGGGTGAGCAGCCGCCGCCAGAAACGGGAGGGGGTGAACTCGCTGATGGATTGGGAATCCAGGAAAAGAAAGAGGTATTTATCCCGGGGTATATCCCACTCTTGCAGGACTTGGGGGTGGCAGACGTATTGGAGCAGCGAGGTTTTGCCGATGCGTCGGTCCCCGCAGATGGCGATGCTACCCAGGGCGTGGCCGGTGATTTGGTCATAAATGGTTTGTACCTCTCGTTCCCGCCCGATAAAGTGCGAGGGGGGGACGGGGCCACCACAGATAAAAGGGTTTCCTAGTCTATTCGCCACTACTATACCCCGAATATTTTTGTTGTTTTAGCCATGCCCAACTCACTGTCGCTTCCAGAGTTGGCCGCCATCGGTGGATTTGTACAGTCCTCCAAAGCTAGCCGCGTAGATGGTCTGGCTGTCGTGGGGATCTATGGCGATAGATTGCACGTAGTAGCCGCCGAGCCAGGTCTTTTCAAGGGGCAATCCATTGTTGATGCTTTTCCAGCTCAGGCCGCCGTTGGTGCTCTTGTAGACGCCGTGGCCGTTGAGGTTGCTCCGAAAACCGGTACCGGCGTAGATGACGTTGGGGTCGTTGGGGTCAATAGCCAGCGAAGAGATCTTCAGGGAAAGCGGCCGGTATTCCAACCCCCAGTTCCTGAGTTGCCAGTTGCGGCCGCCGTTGGTGCTGAGCACCACGGTGGACTCGTTGGTGCCGGCGTAGAGCCATTGGCTGTTTTCGGGGTGCAATGCCAGGGAGTAGATCGCTTCTTTGAAATAGTCAGAGGATAGTTTCTCCCATGGGGAGCTCCCGCCATCAATGGATTTCCAAATCTCGGCTCCTTTGCCGGCGGCGTAGATCAATTTTCCATCACGGGAGCCGATGGCCAGAGCGTAGATGGGTGTATCGGCCATGCCTTTGTTTCTCGCTTCCCACGTCTGTCCGCCATCGGAGCTCATGTAAACCCCTCCTTCCGTCCCGGCGTAGATGATCTGGCTGTTGCCCGGCACGACGGCCAGCACGTGAGCCGGTTCGGGGAGGG